>NZ_KE383893.1:6905-10400 GCF_000422585.1 Hugenholtzia roseola DSM 9546 | reverse complement strand
GCTTTTTCGCCTAACGCCGATGGTTTGAATGATGAATGGAAAATCTTTGGCTCTTATTGGTCTAATATGCGAATTAGAGTCTATAACGCTTGGGGGCAATTAGTTTGGTATGCCAACTATCGCGACGAAAACGATAACCCCCAATGGTGGGACGGCACGCACAACGGAAAACTCGTTCCCACAGGCGTTTATCTCTACGAGCTGACTTTCACACCCAAAAATGCACCCAGCAGAACCCTTCTTAGGTCAGGGAAGGTTTCTATTGTAAAGTAAAAGTTAAGACAAAGACAACAACAAACCCATAAAGTATTCGCTTTATGGGTTTTGTTTTTTTGGGCTAACGGTTCGTTTTAGAAAAAATGACAATCGTTTTATATCAATATCAATAAAAAAATTTAGCTTAGTTTTCTACGCAACTCCTCAATTTCGCTCTCTATTTGCTCGATTTGTTTTTTTAGAGAAAAAATTTCTGCTGCATTTGCGCTGATGGCTTTGGCTTCGAGCAAGTGGTTTTTGCGTTCGGTCAGTAGTCTGATGGCGTGATGGATTCCTTCGGATTCGAGGTCTTTTGTGCTATCTTTCATTTTGTTATCCCTAACTTCTGCCTCAATAAAATTAGGGATTACTGCTTTTTTGTGCTAAAACGGTTTTTAAATTTTTCCCAAAGCGGAATTGGTTTAAGTTCGACTTCCGCCTCTATTTTGGCAACGCCTAAATATTCAAATAAAGGAACTGCTAATTTTATTTTAGCATCTAAAATATCTGAATTTTTAATTTCTTTAATCAAAGGCAAAATTTTAGCAATTTCCTTGTCTGTATTTTCTTGATTATCAGCCAAATCCAGAATAAGGTCTGCCAATGCTAAAACGCCGTCTTTGTTTTCTTCTTGTAGAAATTTGATTTCTGCCTCTAAATTTTTCAATGTTTCACTTGGAAAATTGAAATTGAGTTGAGAAAGAGCGGTTTGTAAATCACTTTTAACGAAAGTCTGCAAATCCAACCTAAAAGTTTCAAGTTCTTTACGTACTGCCTCGACAACCGCATTCGAGATTTTTGTAGCTTCTGCTTCGGTAATATTCGGGTTTTCTATTTTTACTTGGTTCAGAAATTCAGTTTGAATCTCTTTTATATTTTTTTGGCGTAAAGCAATTTCTTTTGCATATTTTTCGCGCAATTCTTCGTCTATTTCGTCATTTCGTAAATCACGATTACGAATAATTTTTTTGTATTGCTCTTTGACTTGTTTTTCCAAATCGGCAATAAAAAAATCAGGAATTTGTGCCATGCTTGTGTTTTGTTTAGGGTTTGAATGTGAGTTTTCGTAATTTTTTTCAGAGCTAACAGTTTTCAAAGAACTTTTGGTTTGAACTTGTGAGGAAATATTTTTATCCACTTCCTCTTCAGGCAAAACAATTTTTGCGGCTTGTTGAGAAAGTGTTGGCTCTTCTTTCTCTTTTTCCGAATGTTCCTGACTAACCTTTCGGGTGCTGCCCCAAATCTGTATTAGCTCACTAAGCAATACTTTTTTATTGTCTATATCGCGCACATATTTTGCCTCATTTTCTACTGCCTCTACAAAAGATAATATCTCAACAAATTGCTTGCCATCAATAGAAAGAAAGTATCGCATCTTTTTCGAGGGCTTCGTTTCGTTGTTGTCATCTATAATGGCATCAAGTTCTTGAATGATTTTTTGCAAAAATACGTCCTTTGCACTGCCCTTAGTTTGGATATATACCCTTTTTTCTGTGGGTTCGAAAGTGATAAGGGCTTTCGTTTTGGGTTCATCAGGGTAAAAAATGCGAATCCCTCTGCACCATATTGCTGTTTTTTCGCTTAGGCGACCTAAACGCACCAAAAAACGATTTACTAAATCGCTATGCACAAAAGGCGGCGCATAAGCAAAATGCAAACAACCTTCACCTTCCCAATCATCTACTACCTCATGACTAAAAGGCAAAAATTGCGGAAAAATAAAAGTAGGGTTTTTAAATTTTTTATATTCACTTCCTTCCAAACAAAAAGCAATTTCGGCACTTAGGATATAATCCAAAAAGGTTTCGATTTCGCTGCTGCTGTATTTTTCTTTCAAAAAAGCCTCTGCCAATGCCTCTTTTGAGATATTACCTTTTGCCAATTCCACCGCAGAATGAGGGGCTAATACCTTATAGATACCCTCCAAAGCCCATAATTGATTCAGAATAATATCCTTAGAAAGTTTTATATCATAATACAAAAAGCCTGTACGGTGCAAAAACAAAAGCAAGGTGTCGGGCTGTGTGCCTTTAAGGGCGTATTCTTCTTTTTCACAAAGAACTTTGTAGTCGGAAAGGGAAAGCGTTTTGATGCCTGCCTGCTGTTTTGCCTCTAATTCCTCTCGCACTTTTGCCCAAGTGAGTGGAATTTCAGCCTGAAGCAAAGTAGCTAATTTTTGCCGAATGGCGTTTTGCAAGGCTTGTTTTAGTTCTTCGAAGCCTTCAGAAGTTTTGGCAGAAATGCGCATATCAAAATGGCTGATATAGCGGCTATAGGGGTGCGCATAAGCAGCACGCAAATATTCGTGTTGTTGTGAACGGTCTTGTTCTTCGGGCTTGTCTATTTGCGTATGTACCAGCAAAACAGGACTGCGGAGGCTACGATTTTGCAAATAATCTAACCAATAGACCAATTCATGCCGCCTTTCTTCGGCTTTTTCTTCGGTATCAAAAGCCCAAAAGATAAGATACAAAGCATCTTGCGACATAAATAGGCGGTGCGTGCCATGGTAAATTTCCTGCCCACCAAAATCCCAAATATAAAGCAAAATGTCCTCGCTAAGGGCATACTGCTCACGCTGTACATCTATGCCTATGGTGCGGTCTTGGGGGCGTACATAAATTTCCGTTTCCCAGTCGCCTTCGGGATTGAGCAAACGCTTCAAAAAAGTAGTTTTGCCCACCATACCATTGCCCAAAAGCAACAACTTCACGCGCTTATTCGGCACAAACTCCTGATGCGAAAAATAATCTCGTAGAATAAAGAGGCAGCCTTCGTACTCACCTTCCTCTAACACTTCTTTAGGTAAGTAAGGCAGGGGATTGTTATGCAAATTCAAAAATTCTAAGGCAGGAAGTTCCAAAATTTCTTTTACCTGCGCAATATCCGAAATTTGATTATCTGCTAAGTCAAGTGTCTGTAATTGTGGTAAATCTTGCAAAGATGAAATATCGGAAATTCGATTCCTGCTTAAATAAAGCGTCTGTAATTGCAGTAAGCTTTGTAAAAAAGAAATGTCTGAAATTTCATTGTAGGACAAACTAAGAGCTTCTAATTGCGTCAAACCTTTTAAAAAAGAAACATCTGAAATTTCGTTGTAGGACAAACTAAGAGCTTCTAATTGCGTCAAACCTTTTAAAAAAGAAACATCTGAAATTTCGTTGTAGGATAAATCAAGAGTTTCTAATTGTGCTAAATCTTTTAAAAAATAAATATCTGAAATTTGATTATTAGATAAAT
>NZ_KE383893.1:0-6502 GCF_000422585.1 Hugenholtzia roseola DSM 9546 | reverse complement strand
TAAATTAAGCTCCTGCAATTGTGTCAAACCTTTCAAAAAGGAAAAATCCGAAATTTTCCAATCATCATACCAATGTACCGCTAAAACCAACTTTCTTAGGTTTTGAGGGAGGTGAGTCGGAACTTGTATGAACATATTTTGGAAGCCTTCGTTTTGACTTGTTTTTCCTACTTGCTTTTGTTTTTCATACTCCTCCCACATATTCGAAAAAACCAGCGTTTCCAAATGCGTACATTCTTCCAAAAGTCGTAGTTCTTCTTCTGTGCCATCAAGTCCGCAACGCCCTAAATCCAAATAAGGTCCTTGCCTGCGGAGGTTTTCCTCTATCAGTTGGGTTACATATTTGCGCTCTTTGGGTGTGGCTGCCATATTTTAGGGTTTATGTTTGTGGTTTGCAAGTTAAGAAAAAAATGATTTTGAGAGCAAGTATTTGGGATAATTTCATAGTTTTATCGCTTTCTAAGTTCGTTTAAAATGAAATTTTGTAGTTCTTCTTCTGTTGGTAGTTGGATTCTGTACTTCGATATAAACAACTCCTTGCTTTGTGTGGGCAGGGCATAACGCACAAGAGCCTCGTTTTTGTCCGTTACCAACAAAATACCGATAGGCGGATTGTCGCTTTCTTCTTTTATTTCGGCTTGGTAATAGTTCAGATAAGTTTGCAGTTGGGCAATATGTCCTGCCTGCATTTTATCTACTTTGAGTTCTATCAAGATATGGCATTTGAGCAAACGATGATAAAAAACTAAATCAATAAAAAAATATTCCTCACCTATCAAAATACGCTTCTGCCTTGCCTCAAAACAAAAACCATTGCCCAATTCCAAAATAAAATCTTGTAGATGCGCAATCAAGGCGTTTTCCAAATCGGTTTCATCAAAACTTTGCTGCGGATTTAAACCTAAAAACTCAAAAATATACACATCTTTGATGGCATCTTGTGGTTTTTGTACTGCTATTGTATCTTTTATTTTCTGAAAACTAAGGTCTTTGTCAATAGATAATCCCAAACGTTCATAAGAAAGCGTATTAATTTGTCTTTCCAACTCACGCACCGAAGGCGTAGTTTTGAGGGTCAGCATTTCATAATAACGGCGTTTTTGAGGATTTTCTATGGTCATCAAAACGGAAAAATGCGTAAATGAAACTCGTTGCAGCAATAGTCTTGCGTAATCAACTTCTTGATTTTCAGTATTTTGCAATTCGACCAGCACTGCTGGTCGAATTGAGGCAGGCAGTAACATCTGCGCTTGTTGTGTAAATGCCTGACCAAAATTAGGATACGTTTGGTAGAAAGTTCTACACCTTTTCAAATCCGTAGCACTTCTCAAACCCTTGATAGCGCAAAGAGTTTTTCACCGTACTTTGCGCGGTCATTGCCTTTTTGTTCATATTCTACAATGTACGCCCCCATGCACCAGTTGCGAATGGTCAGAAATTGATTGACACTCTGAACGGCTTTTGCTTGCAGTTCTGTGTGTGTCAGTGTGATATTTTGTAAGAGTTCTTGGAATTTCATGGTTATTTTATTTTTATGTCGTTGTGTATGCAGTTGTCTATGCCGTTGTTTGTGTTGTCCTCATAGACGACTCCGCCGTTGTCTGTGTCCTCACAGACGACTATGTAATTGCTTATAGCAACGCAATTAAGGGCGTAGGGGTTCAAATCAAATTTTATTTCGTGTCAAACTTGAAAATACAAGATGCAATATAACCATTTTTTTTATATTGTTCTCTTACGCCGTTTTCTGTGTCCCTCCGCCGTTGTCTGTGTCCTTCTCCATCGTTGTCCTCCGCCGTTGTCTGTGTCCTCACAGACGACCCTATAATTGCTTATAGCAGCGCAAGGAAGATGGCTTTGCTATTTTTTGCAAAAAAAACGAAAGGCGGGAATTTTTTGAAAGCGTTTTGAGTTGTGTAGAAAGGACGGTCAAGTCAAAGAGCGTTACTTCCCAATTTCTCGCTTAGAAACCCACGCAGACCCTTATCGTCCTTTTTGAAAGGTCAATCCTAACTTACTTCTTCGGCGTTACGCCACAATATTTTGGTTATTGACAAGTTAGGAAATTACCTTTTTTTTGTTTTTTAATTGCTTTCTACTTTACAAAATTCGGGCGGTAGCTCAGTTGGTTAGAGCAACGTTTAGCGTGATACTTACCTTTGTTTCGCAAAGGTCAAATCAACCTTACTTCTTTGCCTCTTAAGCCGTAGGTCGAAGGTTCGAGTCCTTCCCGCCCGACTTTTTTTGAAAAAGGGACAGTAGCTCAGTTGGTAGAGCAGCGAACTGTGATAGTTTTGTCATTATCATAAAAATAGGGTCAAATTTATCCTACTTCTTTGGTGATTCTGTTTCGACAGAAGAGGTTCGACTCCTTCGGACAAATGATTACCCTTTTTGCCAAGCTGGTCAAATAAAACTTACTTCCTACCGAAATTTGCGTGTCGGAGGTTCGAGTCCTCCCTGTCCCACATAAAGTTATGGTCAATTGCTGCCTACTTCTCTAATTGTATGTATTAACCACTTTCGCCTTTGCAGTAAAATTATCAAACTTTATTTTTAGCCTTTTTTCTTTAGAACCTGTTACGCAGATGAAAAATCTTCTTACCGTTAGCCTTCGCTACCAAGCCCTTTTTGTGCCAAGTTTTCCTGCTACCCAAGCCCCTTGCGCCTCCTTAAATGCCGACACCTCGCTGCTTATTGCAAATTTGGCACGCTTAGGTTATGGGGTTACGCCCCAACTTTTGGCGGCTCTCAATCAGGAATCTGACCAAATGCCTGCCTTTCAAAAAGAGGTGCTGCAAGTTTTTCGCAAGGTCTTAGGTTTAGAAAAAAATTGGACACCTTTGGTCAAGGGCTGGGACACGCCCACAGGCGAATCGGTAACAGACCACCTGCTTACCTTTTTTAGCAATATTTTCGGCGGCAAAGGCACAGTGTTGCCCTGCGGACACCTCATTCCGCCTGATACCTTCCCCTTAGAACGCTACAATGGCTGCCCCTTTTGTGGCACGCCTTTCGAATTTGGCGAAATCGAGCATTTCGGACAAAATACCAAACTCAAAGTTTTAGACCTTTGGCGCGAAGCCGATGTCAAAGAGGTTTTGCGTGATTTGTTAGTATCTAAAACAGCCTTAGATGCAAGCCAAACCGATACGCTCAAATTGCTTTTGTATGCCCATAATGAAAAATTTTGGGAAGGGCTTAAAAATGAAGTTTTAGAGCAAGACGACCTCGATATAAAAATGAAAGAAACGCAAATCGTGTTGATTGATTTTTATATTGAGCAAAATAAAATTGAAAAAACACAAAAGTTTTTTCAATCACCTACCGATATTTTGCGCTATCTTTGGTATAAAAAAACTGGTTTTTTACAAATCATAGAACCACGCACCCTTGTTGCGCGTCAGGCAAGAAATTCGCGTCATATCCATAAGCCTTTGGACAATAGCCAAACTGCTTTTACTAAGGCAAAGGAGAGTTTGAAGCTCAAATACAACCGCAGCGAAGGGCGAAGGGTGGCACAATGGCTCAATAATTTGCCACTCGAAGCGGATAAAATTTGTGAGCAAATGCACCCCAAACGCGGCATGTGGGTTCGCTTTATTCGCGCTTTGCGCTTGGCAGAGTACGGCAAAAAGGCAGGTTTTGAAAAATTAGCCGCCATTTTAGACCGTTTCTACCGCCAAGACTATGAAGTTTGGCAGGGTGCAGTAGAATATTATCGCTTGCGCGTAGATGCCAATCGTACTTTTGCCCTTTTGCAAAAACGCCCCGGTCTTTTTGCGCGTTCGCTTTTCGCTAATATGCTCTGGTTTGGAAGGCAAGCCACAACGGAGGCTTTCGCCAAAATCATCGAGCAAGTGCCTGCCCGTCTGCTCTTTACTTTGGCAATGTACGCGCCACTTTATTTCGAGCGCGGCGGCAAGCGCACAGTCAAGCCTTTGGGTGGAGGCAATGGCAAGTTAGTGCCAAACAATGCGCTTTTAAACAACTACCCCGACGAGGAACTCATCGAAATGGTAGCCGCCGTAGAAGATTTGTGTCTTTTGGCAATGCAAAAACGCTTTGAAAAGGCAATTTCGGCAGAAGCCGCACAAGGGCTTCCTACCAAGCGCAGCATCTACATCGACCCTTTCTTGTATAAAATGCCTATTTCTATCGGCGAGCGCAGCCAAACGATACAAGATTTGCCTGTGGCTTTGATGGGAACGCGCTTTGCTTTGGAAAGCGACCAAGTCCGCCTTTTCATGCAATGGGGTGAAGGGCTACCTGCCCAGCATTTAGACATGGATTTGAGTTGCCACTTGGCTTTTGAAGGAAAAACGCACAGCGAAATTTGCTACTTCGGCAATCTAACCGCTGTCGGTTGTAAGCATAGTGGCGACATTCGCAGTATTCCCGAAAAAATCGGAACGGCAGAATACATAGAGTTAGATGTGGCACAATTAGAACGCGCAAAGGTTGGCTATGCCACTTTCACCTGCAACGCCTATTCTAATGGCGCACTTTCGCCCAATTTGGTAGTAGGTTGGATGGCTTCTCAACACCAGATGGCAATTTCCGAAAAGACGGGAGTCGCCTACGACCCCTCTTGTGTGCAGCATCAGGTTCGCATTACACAACAGATGGCAAAAGGGCTTGTCTTTGGCGTTTTAGATGTAAAAGCACGCGAAATTGTCTGGTTGGAAATGCCTTTCGGTGGGCAGGTAGCGCATAACTTAAATATCAATACGGTGAAGACGCTACTCAAAAAGCTCAAAAGCCGTTTGAGCATTGGTAGTATTTTAGAATTAAAAGC
This sequence comes from Hugenholtzia roseola DSM 9546, assembly GCF_000422585.1. Taxonomy (NCBI): domain Bacteria; kingdom Pseudomonadati; phylum Bacteroidota; class Cytophagia; order Cytophagales; family Bernardetiaceae; genus Hugenholtzia; species Hugenholtzia roseola. The sequence goes on along the minus strand of NZ_KE383893.1, from coordinate 1,704 downwards.
CTTAGCACAAGACTTGGAACTCTATCCGAATCCTACCTATTTTGAGGGCGAAGTAGAAAAACAAGTCGACGAAATTTATACCAAAGAGTGGGGCTTAAATGCCGCCGCAGTGAGTCAGTTGTTGGTTGATTGAGTTTGTTTTTTGTTTTGTTTTTATTTTGTTTTTGAGTTTTGATTTGATAGCGATTTACTTTTGTAAGTCGCTATTTTTTTGCATTTTTTTAAGTTATATAAAAATAATACAAAATAATTTTTAAAATTTCATCTGACCAAACCCTAAGAAAAGAATCGCGACCGAAACTGTGAGGGCGACATTTGCACATATTTTTTAAAAAGATTGCTAAAATAATTAACACTATTAAAACCCAGACGGAAGCAAATATCGGTGATGCTTAGTTCGCGTCGCCTCAATAGCATTTTTGCCAACGCTATGCGTTTTTGCAAGATATAATCGAGGGGTGTGATGCCAAATTCTTGCTTAAAACTGCGATAAAAATGCGATTCGCTCATGCAGGCTTTCTCACTCAAATCCTTTACTGTCAGGGCTTTATCTAAATTAGACTCGATATATTCCAATACAAAAGCAAAACGATTGCGACTACTCAAAAGCCTAAAATTTTCAAAAATCACCTTTCGCGCCTGTGTCTGCATCAAGCGAATGAGCAGCTCCTGCAAGGTGAGATTTGCCAATAGGTCTTTCAGTACATTGTCATCTTTGGCGATATAAACCAATCTATCGATGGCATCTTTGAGGGCTTGACTATTTTTAAGGTGGTATTGTGCATCTTCAATTTGCCAAAGTTCGCCTTCTTCGGCTTTCGGATATTTTTGGTTTAAAATGTCTATAATTTCTTTTATCTTTTCATTATCAATCGCAATCGCCAGACATTGCGTTGGGTTCTGTTGGTGGGCTTCGGGAAAGTCAATGAGCATTTCTTGATAGGCAGGCACGATAACGGATTCGCCCGGTAGGTAGTCAAAATCGTGCTTTCCAATTTGCTTGCCTTCAAGGTGCATGACTTTTTTGCCACGCAGCATCGCCGTAAAAGTAAGGCTATCAAAGGTAAGACTTACGCGCTCGCTGATGGTGTGGGTTTCAAAGACATTAAGCTCGAAGTGTTTGAGCTGAAAGGTAGAACGATGCTCTACCAAAGTTTGCAGGGCGCGATGTGGCGTAAGCGGTTGGGCTATGGGTACAAAGTTGGGCATCGTTGGTTTAGGTCTTGGTGGGAAAGGATACAAGTAGGATAAATAGGTAGGATAAAATAGAAAGACCGTATTTTGTATGGTCTTCTCCTGCTTTGGTGAAATAAATTTTTAATCTGTATGCTAAGATACAAATTTTGTCCAACTTTTAAGTGGTCGAGGTGCAAAAGGTAGGGCTTCCGCACCAAAAGTTAGTTTTTAAGGATTGTCTGGAGATATGCTAAATTTCGTGCGGCTTTTTTTCTTTTTCTTTTGATGCTCATTTTATCAGGGTCTTTCTTGAGCAGAAATAACGCCCATTTGCGAATAATATGCAGATTGACGATTGCATTTTCGCGCTTGATTGCAGCGGTGTCTTCGCCAAAGGTAACATCTAACTGCCAATGGAGTTGATTTTCAATGCTCCAATGCTGGCGCGTATACTTGTACATTTGTTCGGCAGATACCTCTTTTAAACTGCTGATAAAGAACTTATGAGAAACAGATTCCTTCTCATTC
>NZ_KE383892.1:30123-31412 GCF_000422585.1 Hugenholtzia roseola DSM 9546 | reverse complement strand
GCTGATATTGACAATGGTTCGAATGATGCTTGTGGTATTCAGTCATTAGCATTGGATATAACTACTTTTGACTGTACGAATGTAGGTGCAAATGCAGTTGTTTTGACCGTAACGGACAACAACGGCAATATTTCTACTTGCAACGCCACTGTAACAGTGCAAGATAACATCGACCCTATTGTGCTTTGTCAGCCTTTGACGATACAATTAGATGCAAGTGGCAATGCCAGCATTACTCCAGCGCAAATCGACAATGGTTCGAATGATGCTTGTGGTATCGCTTCTTTGGTGCTATCTCAAACGGATTTTGATTGTACGAATGTAGGTGCAAATACGGTAACGCTGACCGTAACGGACAACAACGGCAATGATGAAACTTGCAACGCTATCGTAACGGTTCAGGATTTAATACCACCTACTGCGCAATGCGTAGCACCTTTCACTTTGCAATTAGATGCAAGTGGCAATGCTAGCATTACAGTAGCCGATATTGACAATGGTAGTTTTGATAACTGCGGCATAGCGAGCATGACGCTATCTCAAACGGATTTTGACTGCACGCACGTAGGTTTGAATACCATTACACTCACCGTAACGGACAACAACGGTCTTGTTTCTACTTGTACGGTAGATATTACGGTAGAAGACAATGTAGCCCCCGTTGCGCTTTGTCAAAACATTACGGTACAATTAGATGCGAGTGGCAATGCGACTATCACGCCTGCCGATATTGACAACGGCTCTAATGATGCCTGCGGTATTGCGTCTTTGGCATTGGATATTACAGATTTTGACTGCTCAATGACGGGACAAAATACGGTAACGCTGACCGTAGCGGACAACAACGGCAATCCTAATACCTGTACCGCTATTGTAACGGTCTTGGAATTTGAACCGCCTGTAGCTATCGGACAAAACATCACAGTCAATTTAGATGCAACAGGAAATGCGACTATTCAAGGCATAGACATAGATGGAGGTAGTACGGATAACTGCGGCATTGTATCTTATACCGCAACCCCTAACACTTTCACCTGCGCCAATACAGGTGCGAACACCGTAACGCTTGCTGTGGCTGATGCAAGCAATAACATTAGTACGGTAGATGTAACAGTTACGGTAGTTGATGTAACCCTGCCTGTTGCACTTTGTCAGAATATAGACATCTTCTTAGATGCCAGTGGCAATGCGAGCATTACGCCCGCCCAAATCGACAATGGTTCGAATGATGCTTGTGGTATTGCTTCTTTGGCATTAGATAAAGAAGATTTCACTTGTGCCGATTTAGG
>NZ_KE383892.1:0-29705 GCF_000422585.1 Hugenholtzia roseola DSM 9546 | reverse complement strand
ATTACGCCCGCCCAAATCGACAATGGTTCGAATGATGCTTGTGGTATTGCTTCTTTGGCATTAGATAAAGAAGATTTCACTTGTGCCGATTTAGGTGTAAATACTGTAACGCTTACCGTAACGGATAACAACAATAATCCGAACACTTGCACCGCAACGGTTAATGTTTTTGACAACCTTGCGCCGACGGCAATTTGTCAGCCTTTGACGGTACAATTAGACCCTGTTACGGGTACGGCAAGTATCACACCTGCACAGGTCAATAATGGCAGCTTCGATAATTGTACGCTTCCTGCGGATTTGGTCTTGGCGTTGGATATTACCGATTTTGACTGTACGAGTATAGGCGCAAATACCGTAACCCTTACCGTAACTGATGCCAGCGGAAACTCTGCTCCTTGCACCGCTGTCATTACGGTAGAAGATGCTACCCAACCGACGGCTCTTTGCCAAGATATTACGGTACAATTAGATGCGAGCGGCAATGCGACAATCACGCCTGCTGATATTGACAATGGTTCGAATGATGCTTGTGGTATCGCTTCTTTGGCGTTGGATATTACCGATTTTGACTGTACGAGTATAGGCGCAAATACCGTAACCCTTACCGTAACTGATGCCAGTGGAAACTCTGCTTCCTGCACCGCTATCATTACGGTAGAAGATGTTACCCAACCGACGGCTCTTTGCCAACCTGTAACCCTTACGCTCAATGCGGCAGGTCAGGCTACGCTTACAGTAGCACAAGTAGATGCAGGTAGTTCTGATAATTGCGGTATTGCGAGCCTGACGCTTTCAAAAACTGATTTTACTTGTGCAGATGCAGGTGTTCAGACCGTAACGCTTACCGTTGAAGATGACAATGGTTTGGTTTCTACTTGTGATGCACAAATTACGATTCAGGATACCGAAGCCCCAGTTATCACTTGCCCTGCTAATATTGTGGTCAATAACGACGCAGGTGCGTGTGAGGCAGTCGTTACCTATGCCCTTCCTACCGTAACGGATAATTGTGGTGCGATTGTACCAACCCTAACGGCAGGCTTGGCGAGCGGCTCTGCTTTCCCTGTCGGAACAACAACGGTTACTTACGAAGTGGTAGATGCTTCGGGCAATAGCGACGATTGTAGCTTTACTGTTACGGTTAATGATACCGAAGCTCCAGTCATTACTTGTCCTGCTAATATTGTAGTGGATAACGGCGCAGGTCTTTGCGGTGCAGTGGTGAATTACAACCTGCCAACTGCTACGGATAATTGCGGCGTTCCTACCATTACGCTACAAAGCGCGGCAAATACTGCGGTAGGCTCTACTTTCCCTGTCGGAGTAACGACGGTTACCTATCGCGCTACTGATGCGGCAGGCAATTTTGCAGATTGTAGCTTTACCATTACGGTAAATGATACTGAAAATCCTGTTTTTGTCGCTACGCCAAATCCTGTGGTGAATTTGAACGCAAGCACAACGGCGTGTAGCGCAAATTATACCTATAACCTTACTTTTAGCGATAACTGTGCAGGTGCTACTATCCAACGCACAGCAGGTTTGGCAAGTGGCTCGGCTTTCCCTGTCGGAACAACGACGGTTACACACGTAGTAACGGACGCGGCAGGCAATACCGCTACCTACTCTTTTGATGTGGTTGTGGTAGATGTTACGCCACCGACGATTGTTTGCTCAAACCCTGCGCCTGTGAATAACACGCCCGGTATTGGCGTTTGTGGTGCGGTTGTCAATTATCCGCTTCCAACGGCAAATGATAACTGCGGCAATACGACTTTGGTCTTGGTCAGTGGCTTGGGTACAGGTGGTACATTCCCCTTGGGCGAATCTTTTGAAGTCTATGAAGCCATAGATGATGCGGGCAATGTATCGGCACAATGTACGGTTACGGTAGTGGTCAATACGCCTCCGCGTATCTTAGATGCAGATGGTTCTACCGATTTGTGTAAAGACGAATCTGTAAATCTTCGCATTTCGCCTTCTTTTGGCGCATTGAACGTTTCTTATGAATGGTATCACAATGGCGTACTTATTCCGGGCGCAACCAGCGATAGCTATTTAGTTACGGCAGTAGATGGTTCGGAAGCAGGTATCTATAAAGTAATCGTAGATAACGGTTGTGTGGAAGAGTCTAATGAAATTGAAATTAACGTCTTCCCAACTCCTGCCTCTGTCATTGCCAATCCCGACGCAAGCGGACAATACACCATTTGCGCAGGCGATACCATTACTTTGAATGGATTGCACCCCGACCATACCGTTAATCCTGTAACGTATCAGTGGTTCTTAAATGGCACGCCAATTCCTTTGGCAAACGAAAGCACCTATGACGCAAGTATTGCAGGCTCATATACGGTAGAAGTGGCTTATACCACAGGAGCGCAGTGTTCGGCACTTTCCGACCCTATCTTGCTCAACCTCAATCCGCTACCTGAAATTACCATCAATCCTTTCCAGATAGTTTGCGCCCCAGTGGATTCTATCGGTTTTGAATTGAGTGATGATACCAATTTCGGCTATATTTGGAGTGGAGCGGGCATTGTAGGCGACTCTATCCGCCGCGTGATTCACGTAGCCGATTCGGGTTATTATACAGTTCGTATGATAAACCTCACGACAGGTTGTGAGTCGGATAGCACGATTTACGTTTCGCGCAATCCTGCACCTTCGCTTACTGTGGCAGATACGGCAGTTTGTAGAAATACGCTTCCTGCCATTCTGATTGCCGAAGATATTTCACACGCAGACGTAACCTACGAATGGTACTTCCTGACAGGAACAACCCCTGACGCGCTCATTAGCAATGATGCCAACCTGCAAGCCAATGAAGAGGGCTATTATGCCGTCCGTGTTACGGATAATGTTACGGGTTGTATCAGCACCGATACGGCGTTTGTAGAAATCAATGACGAACCAGACTTTGAAATCAAAGGTTATGAAACGCCTGTTTGCAACCAAAGTGTCAATCTCTACATTCAGGCTACAAACCTAAATGGCATGTTGATACAATGGTCGGGTACAGGTCAGATTTTAAGCCCTACTGATGGCTTGGATTTGATAGTAGGCTCGTCTGGCACTTACACCGTAACGGTAATAGACACGACACAATCTACAAATTGTGCCACTACCAAATCTATTGATGTCATCATCAACGACGACCCTATCATTCCTGTAGATTTGGAGGAACTCTATATCGTTTGCGAATCGGATACGCTCAATTTAGATGGTTTCGACCCTTCACATGAAGCCGAAACAAGCTATGTTTGGGAAAACTTAGACCAAAGTGTAGCCCTTTCTGATGATAGAACCGTTGCCATTACGTTTGGCGATTTGGCTACTGAAAGCTATGATACACTGCGTTATCGCCTCACGATTACTTACCCAAGTGGCTGTACGATAGCCGACACCTTCTATGTCAAATTTGATAGAAAGTCGGAAGTAGAGATTTTGGTCAATGGTCAGCCTTATGAAACCGACGCGCCTTTTGAAATTTGTATCGGCGAGACGGTGAATTTGACTGCACAAGGCGGTACAAGCTATGCTTGGAGTACAGGAGAAGACACGCAAACGATTGCCGTTACGCCTGATAGTGTAGGTATTTTCGAGATTGTCTTAGGCGGCGAATATCCTACCATTTGCGAAGGCTCTACTGATACGGTTCGCATCAAGGTCAATCCGATGCCAGTAGTGGATTTGGCGGCGCGTTACGGTGAAAAAGTAGTAGTCTGTCAAGATGATAGCATCTCTTTGAGTGCCTTCAATCCGCAAAACGTATCGAATAGCCTACAATACGTATGGCGCGATATTGACAACAATACCCTGCTTTCTGATTCTTCTTTCGTTACGATTGTTTTTGGTCAGAATGTACCCAATACCTATTTGCCTACACGCATCGAGGTTACGGTCTTTGATGAACTTTCGCCTAATCTTTGCGAAGTGCGCGATACCATTCAGGTACAATTTGAAAGAAAATCGGAAGCCTTTATCGAGCCTTATGATTCACTGCTTTGTTTGGGTGATTCTATTACCCTAACGGCAGGTGGCGGTTCGTCCTTCCTTTGGAGTACAGGCGATACGACGCAAAGCATTACAGTAAGTCCTTTGCAGGCAGATGCCTATCATACCTATACCGTAAAAGCAACCTACGGCAATAGCTGTGATAGCACCGAAGCAGTAGCGATACTTTACGTCAATCCTTTGCCGCAGATTCAGGCACATACCCTCGATAGCATCAATATCTGTGTAGATGACTCGATTACCCTGACTCCTTCGGGCGGCGTGAGCTATGCTTGGACACATGACCCCTTTGCCACAGGCGCGATTCGCGTTTCGCCTAAGCAGCCGACTACCTACTACGTTATCGGCACAGATGCCAATGGCTGCCAAAATGTAGATTCGGTCTTTGTCTATGTTTCGCCTAATTTCGACCTGCCTGATACCCTGATAGCCTGTGCAGGCGATACCCTTACGCTGGGTCAGGCACTGCCTGATAGCTTAGGCGCAACTTATTTGTGGCTGCCGACGGCACAAAACACGCCGTTTATCAGCGTAACCCAATCGGGACTCTATACGGTTAGGGTGCAGGTAGATAGCTGCTTCTTTGAGCGCAGTGTTTTGGTAGATTTCAAAGGTCAGATAGAAGTGTTATTAGAAAATGACACAACGCTCTGTTTTGAAACTGATGCCGCAGGCGGATTCCAAGCAGGTCAGACGCGCGAAATTCATTATACCGTACAAAATACTGACCCTGCCGCCGAATATCTCCACGTCTGGACAAACGAAGAGGGCGACATCATTAGCACTGATACGGTCTTGCGCGTAAGTGAGGCAGGAAAATACTACTTGCGTATCGTTACGCTTTATGGCACTGCCCTTTCTTGCGAGTATCAAGATAGCATCCAAGTCAATGAAATTTGCGAACCACGCCTCTATGTACCTGATGGCTTCACGCCAAATGGAGACGGTTTGAACGATAGATTCGAAGTATTCGGTCGTCATGCCAAAGATTTCCATATGGCAGTATTTGACCGCTGGGGACAGCCTGTCTATCGCATCAGAGCGAAAAACATTGAAGACATCGGCTTGGAACAGTGGTGGGACGCAACCCATCAGGGACAAGATGTGCCAACAGGTATCTACGTTTGGGTGATTTCTTATAGCACGCCAAATGATGAAAAACCTGAAATAATACAAAAAACTGGAAAAGTGGTCATTATTAGATAACAAAACTTTTCTGTATCTTTTTCTTCAAAAATAGAAAACGTCAGGGGCTTATATTGCACCTGACGTTTTTTGCGTTTCAGACTAAGGCGAGGAAAATCCAAAAACAGAAGCACACTTTTGGGGTCAGAAGTCAAAACTGATAAGTTGTTCAATGTCGGGGTGCAAACTTTTGGCTACGGGGCAGTTTAGGGCTGCATTTTGCAGCATCTTGCGCATCTTTTCGCTGATATCGAGTGGCTCTGGGGTGAAATAATGCACCTTGATAGCGGCTATCCTACGCGGATTATCTGCCATAATTTTTGTAACTTGCATTTGCATCTGACCCAAATCGAGGCTTTCGCGTTGGGCTACAATACCCATAATCGTCATGCCACAGCTTGCTAAGGCGGAGGCTACTAAATCGGTAGGTGAGAAGGCTTCGCCTTTTCCTTGGTTATCGAGCGGTGCGTCTGTTAGGATTTGGTTTTTCGAGGCAAGGTGAGTGGCTTGGGTACGCAAAGATTGCAGATAGCGCACTTCTATTTGGTGTTCTTTTGGAGTTGTCATATCCGAAGGCTCAAATTGAGAAAGAAAGAAATGAAAGAAATGAAAGAAATGAAAGAAAAAAACAAGGGAAAGAGAAAAAACAAGCAAGGCAGGAGCGCGGAGAACGGAAAGCCTTGTTTTGTCAAATTTTGCACGAAATAAAATTTGGGCTTAAATCCGCTTTTAGGTCTGAAAGTCCTTTTTTATTTCAATCTCACTACGGATAAGATATTGCCTTGTCCGTATTTGTGCATCTGACTTTTAGAATTTAACATCATAGCCCAACGCCCTGCCTACGAATTTAAGCAAATAAATTGCGCTGGGTAGAGCCTTTTCTTTCTTTTATGATTTTTTTTGCATTTATTTGCAGATGAATCAGAAAAGTGTTTTTTCTAAAAATGTGCGTTGGGAAGCGGCTTTTTGCAGTTTTCAGGTACGCATTTTATAGTTTAGGGGCGTTTTGCGTCTTCTTTTGAATGGATAAATCCAAATGAGGCTAATTTACCTTTTTAATTCGCGCACTTTGAGAAAAGGCTTATGGTTTTTATGGATAATGATATGCCCTTTTTCGCTATTTTCTCAAAGTTTGTATCAACAGGGCTTGGCATTGGCTAAAAAAGGAGCTTTGCCTGAAGCCCTTTCGGTTTTGGAAAAAGCCGCTACCAGCGAAGCGAATCAGGCGGATATTTTTTTTGCTATGGGATTTTGTTATGAACAGTTAGCAAAACCCCATCAGGCGGCACAATTCTACCAGAAAACCCTGCAAGTAGAGCCTGACTATTGGAGTGCTTACTTCAAACTTATGCAGGCATATCAGGCAGAAAACAAAATGCCTTTGGTAGAAAAGACCCTACAAGAGGTCTTACAAAGGCTGCCTTCCGACGAGGAGCGGATTAAAATTTTGGGCAAAAACCTTGTAGAACAGAACGAAACCGAGCGTTTAGATGCTTCTTCTTTGTTGCTGCTTCAAAAGTTTGAGAGCCTGTCAGGAACGCTGCCACCGCTTTTCCAACTTATCGAAATAAAAGCCTACTTTGCCGCCCATCAATACGAAAAGGCACAAAATAAGGCAGAGAATATCCTAAATACAATTACGACGCAAAATGCCCTAACCGAAGAAGTGGCATATTGGCATCTAAAAGCCGCTTTTCAGGTAGGTGATATAGACAAAATGAGCCTTTTTCTAAATCGCATCAAGCGTGAGGAATGGTTAGCAGAGGCTAAAATTTTAGCCCCAAGATACTACTACAACTTAGGATACGCCTACTTTTTTGCCCATGAGTTTCAGAAAAGCGAACAATACTTGCGCTCTGCCTTAGCCATAGACCCCGAATATTCAGCGGCGCAGGTCTATCTCAATCAAATTGCAGCCCGAAAAGCCGATAAATCGCGTGTCATCAATCTGACTCGTGAAAAGATGATTTATCAAGAACATACCCAACACGATATTTCTTTCTATAAAGATTTGGCGCGTCTTTATGTGCATCAAGAGCTATACAACCAAGCGATTTTAATGGCAGACTCTTGCTTGATGCTCGATAAGCACCAGCCCGAAGCACTTTTTTTAAAGGGAATTGCGCTATACAAAACCTACAAAGATGCAGAGGCTATCAAAACTTGGGAAGTATTGGTGCATTTTTTGGAAAAGCACGAAAAAGAGTTAGACCCTGAAAAAATGGCACAATATTATTTCTCTTTAGCTTTGGCGTACAAACGGCAAAAAAAGCTCGATTTAGCACAAAAAAACCTCCAAAAAGCAAAAATAGGAGTCTATCAAGATGCAGTCTTGTATGAGCTAAATCATCTGAAAGAGTAGCAATTCCTTTTCTATCCCTTAACTTTTCTTTACCTATTCCAAGAACTGATATGAACTCTATTTTTGTTTCTAAAACCACAGGGCGGTGGCTGCTGACGGTCTTTTTGGCTTCCTTTTGGGTAGCTTTGCAGGCGCAAGTGGGAGCTTCTTATACTTTTGAAATGTTGGCGCAAGAGCCTATTCAGATTGTCAATCATCCTATGCCGACGGGCTTTACAGAAAAGGGCGATAGCACACTGACGCTTTACAATACCAATTTGGCAGAAATGGCAATTTATTTTGTCAATGGCGAGCAGTACCACCACATTCTCAATCCCAACCCGACGGGCATTATCCTAAATGGGCAAGTGTTTTCCTTTTTTTGCGACCTTGAAATGGCGAGAGCTACCAATACGAGCAACTTTTTGGAAATATACGAATTTGAATATTTGAGCAGAAAATACATCTGTCTATTAAATTATCGTGAGGACTGTCTGCATAAAGGCTGCCGCTATCGCTGTTTCAATGTCTTTGATGTTACGGAAAAAGACAAAGTAAAAGCCTATTCCTTTTCCAGCGTGTATAGCCAAACGGATACTTTTGCCGATTTCAATAACGACGGCATCATAGATTTTGTAAGAGCCGCTCCTGTGCCTGCCGAAGAATTGAAAGAGGTAGCGGAAGAGGAACGCAGTCTGTATCATTTGGTGACGACTTATTCCTTAGATGAAGGAAAAGCCAAAGAACTCAAAAACGAAGGAAATGCCTATTATTTGCAGGTAAAGGGGCAAGACGAAGAACTTAGCAGCTTCCAAATTGTCAAGTGCGATTGGTTTATTCCACTTAAAGACCAAACGGGCAAAGTGGCGGAGAGAACCCCTTATTTTGCGCCTTATATTTCTTTCGACCCCAAAAACGACTTTCTCTATGATGCCAAAGGTTTTAGGGTAGAAAAGCGCGTCTGGGTAGTTCTCATTGCTGATTTTATGGAATTAGATGGGGCATTAGACTACGCCGAAGAACTTTTAGAAGAAGGGCATGAAGATGTCTATGTCTATATCGACCAGTATGGGCGCGACCTCAAGTTTTACGTCCTGCTTGGCAATTATTGGAACAAGGAAAAAACCGACGAATTGAAACTAAAACTTCAAAAAATGGGTATTAACGGGCGTATTGTCAATATGCAAAAAGAGTTCTAACTTTTGGCAAAACATTTGCCTTTTCTTTCCCTACACCACAACTGTTTTTAATATGACGACTATACAAACACGCAACCAACGCGCTTTTCTTTTTCTAAACCGTCCGCTATTTTTTGTGATTGCTTTTTGCGGTTCTTTTTTTAGCCTGCCGCAAGTCTGGCTTTCCGACCTTCCTACCCTGACGGCACAGCAGTATTCGCTCAAACAGCTCACCCAAGAGCCTGTCAAGATTACGGCACACCCTTCGCCCGACTCCCCCCTTGAATCGCGCGATACTTCTTACACCAAATACGCAGGCGGCTCGGTAGATTTTAGCATCTATACCCTCAATGGTCCTCAATGGCATGTGCATCTCAATCCTGCCCCGACGGGTATTGTTATCAATGGGCAAAGTTTCCGCTTTTATTGTAGCACTGAATTGGGCGTGCCTATGAATTTGAACTCTTTTTTAGATATTTATGAATTTGAGTATTTGGGGCGCAAATACCTCTGCCTTTTCACTTTGCAGGAAGATTGTCTATACAAGGGCTGCCGCTTCAAATGCTATAATTTGTACGACATTACAGACCCTAAAAAAATCGTCCCCTACTCTTTTTCTACTATCTTCGAAGGCTCGGCTTCTTTTGGCGATTTTAATTTTGATGGCAAGATGGACATCGTTACGGCTATGCCAAAAGCACCCAATAGCTACCTCGAATCTGCCGTAGATGACAAAGGCGCAAATATCTTGGTTACTGCCTATACGCCCGACAAAGGCAAGATGCGCAAACTTATTCAAGAGCAGAAATCGGGCAATCCCTACTACATTTATGTAAAGCCAAAAGACGAGGAACTTAGCAGTTTTGAAGTCTTGCAAACCGACTGGTTTATGCCCCTGAAAGACCCTTCGGGAAAGGTCTTAGACCCCAAAAATTTCTACCCCGCCTATACGCCCTTCGACCCTAAAAACGATTTCCTCTACACACCCGAAGGCTATCGAGTAGATAAACGCCGTTGGGTCATTCAGCTCGAAGATTTCCCCGACGAAGATGGCGCAATAGACTATTGCGAAGAATTGAAGGCAAAAGGCTTTCAAGAGGTCTTTATCAAAGTAGACCACTACGGTCCCGATTTCCTTTTCCGCGTCTTTTATGGCAACTATTGGAGCAAAGAAAAGGCACAGCAGATGCACCAACTTTTGATAGATAGAAAGCTATTAGAACGCAACAAACCCGACGCAATCATGGCACTGCAAAGGGATTAGCCTATCAGAAAGTAAGCTAAAAAGCGACCTAAAAAATGAACAAAAGAAAAAACCTTGTAGCCTGCGCCGCAAGGTTTTTTAGTGTTTAAAGGTGCTTTAAAGACGCTTTAAAGACCTGTTACAATGCTTTTGATAAAATGTGCCATCTTATCATGGCGCAATTGGGTTCTAAATTCTATTTTTACTCTGCCTTCAAAAAATTTTTCGGCATGTTTGATTTTTAGCTTCTCTTCCTGCCGAAGCTCGTCTTGGCTGCCTACATTTTTGGTTTCGATGATAAGATTGAGCTTTTCGCTTCCGTCTTTGAATTTTACCACATAAGCAAAATCAGGCGAATAACTCTTGCCCCCTGCCACAGGAATTTTAATCGAGTTTTTCGGAATTTTTGTAAAGACGACCACTTCGGCGATTTCAGTCTTGATGTTTTGCTTTTCTAATTCAGAATCGTAATACAGTTCGTCAAAGAAATAAGCCTTTGCCACCGCTTCGGTAGAGAGATTTACCCCCACGTCTGCGGACGAAATTTCGGTCAAGACCTCGCCCTTGGCATTAGTAAATTTGGTAGGGTGAATTTGGTTCGAAACCTTCTTGTAAGCAATGGAATACTTATCAAAGGCTTGGGTCATCAAATAGGTATCAAAATTTTGTTTGAGGGTTCGCAAAGTGCTTGGGTTCAGATAAGAATTTAGCTCTATTTGAGAAGCGACCAAAGATTGGTGTAGCGTTTTGAGGTTGATATTGAGCAGTTTGGAAAGTTCTTTCAAAAAGCTACTGTATTTGAGTAGCGAAAGACTTACCGTTTGCCGATTGTAAATGGATTCCGACTCTTGCGCCACTGCCTTGTTGTCCTTGATTTCAATTTGTGCCACGCGTTCCTCTATGTCATCTGACATCAGGTTGTCGGCTTGCGTTTTTAAAAAGTCGGTGAGAAAGGATTGAAAATGCGCTTCATTTTCAAATTTATATTCCAACACCACTTTTTCGTTGAGCTTTTCCCAAAGTGCTTTCAATTCGCCATATTTTGAGGTGCGGACGCTAATTTTCGGCTTCGGGTCGGTGGCTTTGCGAACCTTAGTCGGATTTACACCCTCGAAAATAGCGGGGAAGTTTTCTTTGATAAAATCAAACCCGCCTTCTTCAAAATCATTACTGCGATTGACGACATTGTGTTTATCTAAATACTTCAGTAAAGCATTAGTGTCCGAAAATTGGTCGGAATACCTTTCCAAAATCTTCGGAATAAGCGGCGTAACATTTGTTTGCGTTTCTACCATAGAAATGGCACCCGATTTGCTATTGATTTCACCTACTAATTTATCTATAAAATCACTTTCGGTAAAATCTACAAAATAGTGCAAATGAAATTGCTCCTCTTTCACTCGATTGCCGTATTCATTGACGGGTAGGCGCAAACCGCGCCCCACTTCCTGCAATTTCGAAATTTCACTTCCGCTGCTTCGCAGTTTGCAAATTTGAAAGACATTGGGATTATCCCAACCTTCCCGCAAAGTCCATTTCGAAAAGATAAAACGGCGCGGATTTTCCAAATCGAGCAAGGCTTGTTTGTCGTGCAAAATTTCGTTTATTTCCTTTTCTGTGGCTTCGTCTTTTTCGCTATTGTCTTTCGAAAAATACCCCCCATGTGTGCCTGAAAGGTCGGTGAGCGTTTTTGCGAGGTAGGCTTTGTAAAACGCATTTTCTTCTACTTCGAGCAAGGCTTCTACTTCTGCCTTGATGCAGCTTTCAACAAATTGCCTTAGATAGCCCTCGTCTGTTTTACTGCCTGCTTTGCCGCGATAGGCTTCAATGTTATCGATAAAAAAAAGCGTTAGGGGCTTGATTTTCACTTGGCGCGTGAGCAACTTTTTTTCTATCTCAAAGTGATTTTTTATTGCCTTTGCCAACATCATTTCTTGTAGGGTAGTGGCGTATGAATAAGGATTGATTTTGTCGCCCTTCTTCATTTCTAAGCCATTGCTTAGAATGGCGGTGCTTTTATTGAGGTTTTCCAAATACAAACCTACCATCTGACTATGGATTTTTTCCAGACTTTCTTTTTTGGAAAGCCTAACCGTCTTGCGTTTGTTGTTTTCTACCAACTCAAAACTTGCCTCTGTGCCGTCTGAATCGAGGAAGCGCACTACGGCATTTTTCCCACCTTCATGTTCTGTCAAATGTCCGATAATGCCCTTGACTAAGTTTTGATTAAAAGCATCGACGGCGGAAAGTTGATAGATAAGGTTGTGATAATCTTTTGTATAGGCAACTTCGTTTTTGTTTGTAAATAGATTTTTTTGCTTAATCGCCTTTTCGGGAAAAGTAGCACCATAGCGCAGGATAAATTGAGGCTTTATCTTTTCGATATTTTCCCAAGTTTTGTTGTTTTGTCCAAACTTGTGAGGTTCGTCAATTATCATAAAAGATTGCGTAGCGGCAAGGGCATCAAAAGGAACGGTATAGGTATCAAACAAACTTATATCAAAACTTTTTTGCAGCGTTTCCGAATTGAGCATGCCCGCATTGATGAGTAGCACCTGAATTTGGTTTTTTTCAAAACTATCCGCTTTTACAAAATTTGCTATCGCAGGTGGAAAGTGCGATTTTTTGCTTTTATTGCTTTTTTGGCTTTCTACAATGTGCAGGTGCAGCGTCTTGTCGTATTGCGACTTGAAATGTTCGCGACAGCTATCCGACTTCAAAAAATTGATAGTACCCGCCTTGATAGAAAGCGTAGGCACAACGATAATAAACTTAAAGATGCCGTATTTTTTGTTGAGTTCGAAAATCGTTTTGGTATAGGTATAGGTCTTGCCCGTACCCGTTTCCATCATAATATCCAAAATGTGGCTATTCGTAAAACTTTCGCTTATTTGCTGCTCTGCTTGTAGTTTTTTGATGTTTTCTTTGTAGGCTATCATATTTTTCCACACAAAAGCGGGATTGATGTGGTTTTTGTGTGCGCCCGTAGCGGCTTTGAGCTGCAAAGTGTTGAATACTGCCAACGTATTTTCTACCGCTTGCTTTTGGTGCGCCAAATCTTTCTCAAAATTAAATCCTTTCATCTTTTGTTTGTGTTTGGAAGTAAGGTAAAACAAAACCCGCTTCAAAGTCTTTTCTTTCGTGGGTTTTGCTACTTTCAATACCTTGTAATAAAGTCAATCTCTATGCTTTTTTTGTTTGAATAAGACTTTACATTTTCAGCAAGTTCGCGCAATCTGGCACTTTCAAAATGATAGCCAAAACAGATAACAGACGCAGGATTAAAGTTTTTATCCGCATCTATTTTTTCTAAGAGTGCCTTCAAATGTTCGGTAGTAAAGTCTTTGTGCATCAAATACAACTTATCGCTGCCATAAAAGCCTTGATAATCAAGCAAATAAACGCTTTCTAAATCTTCTGTAAGTGCCATGCCGTCGTAGGTCTTCCAAGTGGTGAGCAGGGCTTGAAGGTCGTCTTCGGTGAGCTTGCCTGCATCAAAGAGCGTTTGAGAAGCATCAAAACCTGACGCTTCAAAGTCGTAATCTTCCCAAAGCGGAAGCGTCTCGAAGATTTTAAAGCCGTTTCGCGCTTTTTGCGCTTCTAATTTCGCAATTTCGGCTTTCGTTTCGTCCGTAGGAAGCTCGCTGCCAAGCTGCTCTATTTTTTTATCCAAACCTGCATTGATTTTTTTTGCCGCACGCAATAGGCGTTCCCGTGTAATTTCAAATATCGTCGGTTCGGCTTTTAGCTCATTTTTTACAAAATCAAACGCCGTCTTGTTTTTCTTTTTGTCTATCGCTTCGGGAAGCTGAACCAAAATAAATTGTCTGCTGCCCCCATCTTCCGCATTGAGCTGCATCACCGCATCACCTGTAGTGCCGCTGCCCGCAAAGAAATCGAGGATAACGTCGGTAGGGTTTGAGCCTATCGAAGTTAAATACTTTATATATTCCGTAGATTTTGAATTTTGAAAAATTCTTTCTTTAAAAATTTCTTGTATTCGATTTGTCCCCAAACTTGACAAGCCTATATTTTCTGGAATTACAGAAGAAGGCGCACCTTTCGCATCTCCTAAATATTTTTTAATGTATATGTTCCAATTCGCCTGCTCCCCATTTTCTTTAATTAAAGGACTTGTTGATGTTTTTTTAAAAATAACATTATTTAATTTTAAGTTTTCTTCAAAAGTTTCTTTGATAAACCTAAACAAATATCCCTCTTGAGGCTTGACTAATTCTCCATCTGGACACTTTATTAAATATTTTTGATTTTCTCCTTTTGAGTCATTTTTCCAAGAAAAGTCTTTTTCGCGATAAATTCCCTTATCGTCAATTTTGTTATATTGTTTAACTGCTTTTTCTGATAGTGGTGCATAAAATATTTCTAAAAAATTTATATTTTTTGTATAACATAAACAATACTCATGACAATTATTAACATATTTACTTCTTATGCCACCAGCAGTAGAAGATTTCCACACAAATTCCGCCACAAAATTCTCTTCCCCAAAAATTTCGTCCATTAGCAGCCTTAGTTGTGCCACTTCGTTGTCGTCTATTGAAACGAAAATTACGCCATCGTCTTTGAGCAGCTGTTTGGCAAGGTAAAGGCGTGGGTACATAAAGGTAAGCCAAGCGGAATGGCTATTGCTTTTGCTTTGCGTAAAATCTAAAATGCGTTTGGCGCGTTCTTCGCTGATTCCGGTTAGGTTTTGTAGCTCTTTTGCGGTAAATTTTCTGTCGTCTTGATAGACAAAGCCGTCGCTCCCTGTGTTGTAGGGCGGGTCTATGTAAATCATCTTTACCTTTTGGTAATAGGCTTGCGCCAAATGTTTTAGCACTTCGAGGTTGTCGCCTTTCAGAAGCAGGTTTTGTGCGTTTTGTTGTTGGCTATTGTGTAGGCTGTTGGGCTTCAATAGGGTCGTGGCTGCGTCGCTTGCCAAAAGCCTGGCATAGCTTTTTCCGAGCCACTCTAAGCGGTAGCTTTCTGCCGAAAAATTGACCTCTTTTTGTTCGAGGTTGGCTCTAAATTTCTCAAAATCGAACTTTCCGTCTTTATCAAAATAGTGTGGGAAATGTTTTTTCAAGGCTTCTACTTCGCTTACTGCCTTGATTTGGTTGGTCGTGTTTTGCGTTTGGCTCATGATTTTGAGTAGTTAGAATTGCCGCCTTTTGTGCATTTTTTTTCGCTAAATAGGCTTGCAAAAGTAAAAAAAAATGTACGAATACCCAAAAGTTTTCCGTCTGTGCGCCCTGATTTTGGAAAAACTTTTACCATTTTGCACCAAAGGGCTGAACCCCCGCCCTGCCTTTCGCTCAAAGGGCATTGCTGTTAGATTCTAAAAATTAGGCTCGCATGTAGGGAAAAGGCACTGCCTTGTCCATAGCCTTGTCCGCAGGGCAAAATTGAAAAACAGGGTTGGTTCATTCCTGCATAGCTGGGACAACGTGATGCGTTGTCCCTACATTGGTAGAAAATCCTTTGTCTTGCCTGCCCTGCTTCCAAAAAAATCCTTACCTTTGTTTTTGGTTTTATTATCTAAAAAGGTCATCTAAAAAAGTACCCATGCTTTGTATCCATGGGTGAAAAGTTTATGCAAACGACACAAGAAATCAAGGTTTCGCTACCTGACGGTTCTTTGCGCCCGTATCCGCAGGGAACTAACGCCCTCGATGTTGCTAAAAGCATCAGCGAAGGCTTGGCAAGAAATGTATTAGCCGCTGAGGTCAATGGTCAAATCGTCGACCTGACGCGCCCACTGCCTGCACAAGCCACTTTGAAACTCCTGACCTGGAACGACGAAGGCGGCAAAATGGCTTTCTGGCACTCTTCGGCGCACCTTTTAGCAGAAGCTCTCGAAGCGCTCTACCAAAACGTAAAATTTGCCATCGGTCCGCCCATAGAAAATGGCTTTTACTATGATGTGGATTTTGGCGGCGCACCTTTTTCTTCCGACGACTTGCCCAAAATAGAGGCAAAGATGGCAGAATTAGCCAAACAAAAAAGCGATTACATTCGCAAAGAAATTTCCAAAACGGAGGCGGTTGCTTATTTTACCCAAAAAAATGACCCCTACAAGCTCGAACTTTTAGAAGGACTCGAAGAAGGAAGCATCACCTTTTACACACAAGGCAATTTTACCGACCTCTGCCGCGGTCCGCACATTCCCAATACGGGTGCGATTAAAGCCGTCAAGCTCACCAATGTAGCAGGCGCATACTGGCGTGGCGACGAAAAACGCCAACAGCTAACGCGCATCTATGGCATTTCCTTTCCAAAAGAAAAGGAATTGAAAGAGTATTTGGAAAAATTGGAAGAAGCCAAAAAACGCGACCACAGAAAGTTGGGCAAAGAGTTGGAACTCTTTACTTTTTCCGAGCGCGTAGGTTTAGGCTTGCCACTTTGGTTGCCAAAGGGTACGCTTTTGCGCGAAAGGTTAGAACAATTTTTGAGAAAAGAGCAAATCAAGCGTGGCTACGACCCTGTTGTTACGCCTCATATTGGGCATAAAAACCTCTACATCACTTCGGGGCATTACGAAAAATACGGTGCAGATTCCTTTCAGCCCATCAAAACCCCTGCCGAAGGCGAGGAGTTTTTCCTCAAACCAATGAACTGCCCACATCATTGCGAGATTTACAAGTCGCGCCCCCGCTCTTATCGTGATTTGCCGTTGCGTTTGGCAGAATTTGGCACAGTCTATCGTTACGAACAGTCGGGCGAACTGCATGGCTTGACGCGCGTTAGGGGCTTTACCCAAGATGATGCGCACCTTTTCTGCACCCCCGAACAGGTGAAAGAAGAATTTAAAAATGTCATCGATTTGGTCTTGTATGTCTTTAAAGTATTTGGTTTTCAAGACTATGAAGCGCAGGTTTCTTTGCGCGACCCCGAAAATAAGACCAAATATGTAGGCAAAGACGAGCTTTGGGATTTAGCCGAAAGGCAAATCAAAGAAGCCGCCGAAGAAAAAGGACTCAAAACGCGCATAGAGTATGGCGAGGCAGCCTTCTATGGTCCCAAATTAGACTTTATGGTGCGCGACGCTTTGGGTAGAAAGTGGCAGTTGGGTACGATTCAGGTAGATTACAACCTACCCGAACGCTTCGAACTCGAATACATGGGTTCAGACAACAAGCCCCACCGCCCTGTTATGATTCATCGTGCGCCTTTTGGTTCGATGGAGCGTTTTGTGGCGATTCTGATAGAAAACACAGCGGGCAATTTCCCCATTTGGCTTGCGCCCGAACAGTTCACGATTTTGCCTATTTCCGAGCGTTTTCACGATTACGCACAGCAAGTTTTGCGCCGTCTGAAAGCCCAAGACCTACGTGGCTCTATTGATGAGCGAGGCGAAAAAATTGGTAGAAAAATCCGTGATGCCGAAGTTGCCAAAACGCCTTACATGCTTATTGTAGGCGAAAAAGAAGCCGAAGAAGGCAAAATCGCAATTCGCAAAAAAGGCGAAGGCGATTTGGGTACGATGTCCATAGATGAATTTATCCGCTACTTTATCGAGGTAGTAGATAAAGAATTGGCGTAGTTTTTTGTAGGGACAAGGCATTGCCTTGTCCTAATTTTGATTGAAATAAAAACGGGTTTTAAGCCAAATTTTATTTCGTGTCAAATTCTCTCAAAATGCTTTTTTAAGGTTCTAACCGTTGCAACAACGTCAAGACCAAAACTAAAAAATCTAACCCCACCAGAGGGGTTAGATTTTTTATCATTCGATTTTTTAGTTGGCTCTCTCTAAAAAGCGGTGCTTATCCCTTTCTAAAAGCAACCCAAAGACTGACCAAAAGCAGCAGGATAGCGAAAATGGAAATCAAGCCTCCCCAGACCCAATAAGGTAGGAAGAGTTGGTCTGCAATCGCGGCAGTATCGGAAAGATGTACCGCGCCGCCTACGTGGGCTTTATCTGAAAACATATAATCTACGCTCATATACATGCTTGCCCAAGCCTGTATGCCTAAAAATTGCACCATAAAAAAGCGAAGTCCATCTTTGCCCTTTACGGCAATGGTGATGATGGCAGCTCCTAAAAGGGTCATGATGCCGAAGCCAAAAAGCGAGCGCACCCAGATAAGTACCGAAAGTAAGATAAAGCCCCCTAAGCCTAACAAGCCCGCTTTTGCCCATTTGCGTTTCTTTCCTAAAATGATGAGCAAGACCCCGAAAAGGGCAGGCGCAATAAGTCCGCCTGCGGCAGTGGCAGCCCTTCCCAAGCGCGAGCCTTCGGCTAACGAGCTATAAGCTACGCCCGAACCATTGGGATACAGTTCTAATTTGTGGAAAGTGCCGCCTACCAACATTGCCGTTAGTCCATGCCCCATTTCATGAAACCAAGTTCCCAAAATGGTGAAAGGATAGAGGATAAATTGCCCATAAGGGACGTTCCACAGAATAATCGTGAGCAAGCCTGCCCCTAATAAAAGGAGCATAGAGGAGGCATTTTCTTTTTCTTGAGGCGAAAGGTTTTTGAGGTCTGATTGGGAGGAGTGCATGAAGTTAAAAATTGAGGTGAAATAGGGCAGGTAAAGATAACACGCAGCCGCTTGTTTTCAAAAGGCTTTTGGTGGCTTTCCACTTCTACAACGCCAAACCCTAAGGGTTTACAAGGTCATAAACTTTAATTTCTAACGCAGGCGAACCAAATAAGTTTTCCTAAAAGCGAAGTAGGAAAGCGGAAAAAGGGCTTCCTGCTTTTTCTATTTTCTGATTTTTAGGACTTTTTGCAGCACAAAATCGGTATATTTATTTGAAAAGAGGCTAAATTTTAATTTTTTCCCGCCTTTGGCTTGCTTTTCCCAAAGATTCTATTAGTTTTGTATCTGCTTAATCCTTATTTTCATATCGGCAAACTTCCCAACACAATGGATAACAACAAAGAAAAAATGGTCGCCTTAGTTACAGGTGCAACAGGTGGCATTGGCACATCAATTTGCAAGAAACTGCACGACGAGGGCTATATCGTAGTGGCGCAATATCGCAGCCGCGACAAGGCTGAAGAGTGGAATGAAAGCCTCAAACGCGACGGCTATGATTTGCCTTTGGTAAAAGCTGATGTGTCCGACTTTGATGCCGTAACCAAAATGTTTGAAGAAATCAAACGCAGAGTAGGCACAGTGGATATCTTAGTCAATAATGCAGGCATTACGCGCGATGGCAGCTTTCGCAAGATGTCCTTCGAGCAGTGGAAAGATGTCATCGATACCGACCTAACCAGCGTCTTCAACTGTTGTAGAATGGCGATTGAAGACATGCTCACCAGCGGCTATGGCAGAATTGTCAATGTTTCTTCGGTCAATGGGCAGCGTGGGCAGTTTGGACAGGTCAATTATAGTGCCGCCAAAGCGGGTATGCATGGGCTTACCAAAAGTTTGGCTATGGAAGTAGCCCGCAAAGGCATTACGGTTAATACCATTTCGCCCGGCTATATCGCAACCGATATGGTGATGGCGGTAAAGGAGGAAATCCGCAACCAAATCATCGAGGGGATTCCTGTGGGCAGATTGGGTACGCCCGAAGAGATTGCGCACTTAATCGCCTATCTTGCCTCTGATATGGCAGGCTTCGTTACGGGTGCAAACTTTGCCATCAACGGCGGACAGCACGTTTATTAAGCCTTTCGGATAGCCTATCCCAATAAAAATCCTCTAACAGAGTTTGCACAAACTTTGTTAGAGGATTTGCATTTTTGTTTGCCAGAGGGTCAAGTAGCTAACTTTTACTACGCTTTCGCTACCGTTCTTACCTTGTATGGGACAAAAGCCTTTTGCGCGGTCTAAATTTTGGGCTTTTTGTCTTGCAGGGTTTGGTATTGTTAAAAGTTTCGTAACTTTGCGGTAGAAAACTGCCTTTGTTTCACATTTTGTATTTGACGATGCTCTCCGCAATTTGCGCCTTCCGTTTTGCCACGCTCAAAATACAGACTCTTGATATTCAGGAATTTGGCAGGGCTTTGTGTGCATATACGGCTTATCAGCAAGCAACTTATAGCCTTTTTGCGAGCGTTTGTGCGGTGCTGCTTGCTATAAAAGTAGCGGACTCAACATTTTTTCCGACTCTGCGTACAAAAAGACAAAACTCCGAAAAATCAAAAAAATCAAACTCTTTATACGAAAAGTATAAAAAAAATCTTCTTCGTCTTTTCCTATTGCTTCCTTTCCAATGGCGTTTCTTTCGTAAGGAAAAGAGGCGGCAGAAAAAACGTAGAGAAAATTGCCCCACTAAGCCGCAGTTCCTTTTCAAAGGGCTTCTTGGGGTGGTCTGTCCATTTGTTAGCCAACGCATTTCTACCCATTCCCATAAAATCGTTCCAACAACTCATTATCACTTCAAACAATGCAAGAACAAGGAGTCAAATCTGCCCTTAGCGGCATAGCAGAGTTAGGTATTACAGAGGCTGCCAAGGTGTATTGGAATCTATCGGCTGCCGAACTGATTGAAAGAGCAGTCCGTAGTGAAGGCGCAACTCTGACCGACACAGGTGCTTTGATGTGCGATACGGGCAAATTTACAGGGCGTTCTCCCAAAGACCGTTTTATCGTCAGAGATGCCAAAACCGAAAATACCGTTTGGTGGGGCGATATAAACATTGCCTTCTCACCTGAAAAGTTCGATGCTTTGTATGAAAAAATGATACAGAGCTTAAAAGGCAGAGAGTTGTTTGTGCGCGATGCCTTTGCAGGGGCAGACCCTGAATATCGCCTCAATATTCGTGTGGTCAATACCACAGCTTGGGCAAATCTTTTCTGCAACAACCTCTTTATGCGCCCGACGGTGGAAGAGTTGAAGGCACACAGACCTGATTTTACCATTATCCAAAACCCCGACTTTTTCGCCGACCCTGCTGTAGATGGCACACGACAAGGCAATTTTGCTATTATCAATTTCACGCGCAAAATTATCCTTATCGGTGGAACTGCCTACACAGGCGAAATGAAAAAAAGTATTTTTTCTATCCTCAACTACCTCTTGCCGCAGGAGCGTGGCGTGCTTTCTATGCACTGTAGCGCAAATATTGGACAAGACGGCGATACGGCTATCTTTTTCGGGCTTTCGGGAACAGGCAAAACAACGCTTTCTGCCGACCCTAACCGTCCCCTTATCGGCGACGACGAACATGGCTGGACAGACAAAGGGGTTTTCAATTTCGAGGGTGGCTGCTATGCCAAAGTAATTGATTTGACCGAGGAGAAAGAACCCCAAATCTGGCACGCCATCAAATTTGGAACGTTGGTAGAAAATACGCGCTTCTATGAAGGCACGCGCCAAGTGGATTATACCAATAATAGCGTAACCGAAAATACACGCGCTGCCTATCCTATCCACTACATCGACAACGCCGTAGAGCCTTCCGTAGGCGCGATTCCCAAAAATATCTTCTTCCTAACCTGTGACGCTTACGGCGTTTTGCCTCCTATCTCAAAATTGAGCAAGGGACAAGCCATGTACCACTTCATTTCGGGCTACACCGCCAAAATCGCAGGTACAGAAATGGGCGTTACAGACCCACAAAAGACTTTTTCCGCTTGCTTCGGTGCAGCCTTCCTGCCTTTGCACCCTACCAAATACGCCGAAATGCTTGGCAGAAAGATGGAAGAAAATAGCGTCAATGTTTGGCTTGTCAATACAGGCTGGACAGGTGGCGGACATGGCGTAGGCTCACGCATGAAATTGCCCTTTACACGTGCTATGATTACGGCTGCCCTCAACGGAAGTCTGGAAAAGGTAAGCTATGAAGAACACCCCATCTTTGGCGTTCAGATGCCTACCACTTGCCCCGAAGTGCCTACACAGATTCTCAATCCGCGCAAAACTTGGGCAAATCCTGCCGATTACGACCAGCAAGCCAACGCCTTAGCCAACGCCTTTGTCAAGAATTTCGAGAAATATGCAGATTTCGCCAACGACGAAATTTTGGCAGGCGCACCCAAAGCTACCGTAACGCAGTCGTAAAACCTTCTTGAAGGGGCTTTCAAAATCTTCTTTTGAAACCCTAAAAAACCCGCCTTAAAAAACCCTAAGCACCTGCAAATGCTTAGGGTTTTGTCGTAAAAAGCGTATCTTTGTAAAAAAAAACGGCGCGAAAAGCCTGCCATTTCCCAAACAACAGACTTCAAAAAATACCTACTTTTTTATGAAAACTCCTGACGAGCCACAGCCCCAAGCCAACGCCCGCAATTCCAAAACCTTTAGACGTAGGAAACTTTTTTCCGCCCAAAGGCAGCGAAAAAAAGGCATCTGGGGCTACCTACCGCACATCAAGCTCCCCAAAACCAAGCTCAAACTTATCAGAAAAGACCCCTTCGGCAATATCATTATCCTCAAACGCGCCCTTATCGGTTTGGCGGGGCTGGCTACTTATAGCCGCTTCAATATCATCAACCAAATGAAAGTAGTGGGCGCAGAGCATCTTTTAGACCTGCCTACCAAAAATGTACTCTTTATCTCAAACCATCAGACCTACTATGCAGACGTAATGGCACTCTACCATATCTTTTGCAGCGTCAAATGGCGTTTTACCAACATCAATCTGCCAATTTATCTCTTCCTGCCGCGCGTCAAAACTTTTTATGTGGCTGCCGAAGAAACCATGTTGCAAAGTGGCTGGCTGCCGCGCATCTTGTCTTATGCAGGAGCGGTTACGGTCAGAAGGAGCTGGCGAGCCGCAGGCGAAGAAGTGCAGCGCGGGGCAGACCGAAATGCGCCCGATAAAATCAAACAAGCCTTAGAATATGGCTGGGTCGTAACCTTTCCACAAGGCACTACCAAAGCCTTCGCGCCTGTCCGAAAGGGAGCGGCGCACCTGATTCACCAATTCAAGCCCATTGTCGTGCCTGTCGAAATAGACGGTTTCAGACGTGCCTTTGATAAAAAAGGACTCTTTTTCAAAAAAAGAGGCGTGCAGCTTTCTGTAACTTTCAAAAAGCCCCTTCAATTTACCGAAGAACATTCTATTGCCGACATCCAAGCCTTCATAGAAAAGCATGTAGGCATCAACAAAGCACCCCAAACGCTGCCCCACCAACAGAAAAAATTTGGCGTAGCTTAAAAGTGCCGCTACAATCGTTTGCGATGTCGCTGGTATGATGTCCTTGTTATGATGTCATTTGTCTGGGCGCAGACAGCGGCAAAAAATTCTCTCTTTTTCTAAAATGATATGATGCCATTATTTGAACAAATTAAAAATCGCCCTTTCGTACTTTCAGGTCCTTGTGTGATAGAAAGTGCCGATTTGCTTTTTGAAGTAGCCGAAAAAGTGAAGGCAATTTCCGAAAAGTTAGGTTTTGTTTATATCTTCAAAGCCTCTTTTGATAAGGCGAATCGCACCTCTATTCATTCTTTTCGAGGGATTGGGTATGAAAAGGGCTTAGAAGCGTTGGCGGCGGTGAAGGCGCGTTATCAGTTGCCGATTGTTACCGATATTCACGAATCGCATCAGGCTGCCGAAGTGGGAAAAGTGGCGGATATACTGCAAATTCCTGCTTTTTTATGCCGCCAAACCGACCTTTTAGTGGCGGCTGCACAGACAGGGCGCATTGTCAATATCAAAAAGGCACAATTTCTTTCTGGAAAGGACATGCGCTATCCTGCTCAAAAGGTGGCTGATTCGGGCAATACCCAAATTTTGCTCACCGAGCGAGGCAATGCCTATGGAAACAACGATTTGGTAGTAGATTTTCGAAATCTTATCGAAATGCAAACTTTGGGTTATCCTACCGTCATGGACATGACCCATGCGGTGCAGAAACCGGGCGGCGCAGAGGGCAAAAGTGGTGGCAATCGCTACTACGCGCCTTTTTTCGCAAAAGCCGCCGCCGCTATGGGAGTACGTGGTTTTTTTGTAGAAACGCACCCCAATCCCGACAAAGCCCTTTCCGACGGAGCTAATATGATTGCCCTCGATGATTTAGAAAGTGTTTTAGCGCAAACCCTCGAATTTGTCTATTTGGCAGAAAGGCAGCAAAAAGACTAAGACGATAAAAAAATCAAATTTTGGGTAGGGACAAGGCAACGCCTTTCGGAAAAGGCAGTGTCTTGTCCCTAATTTTTGAAATTGATAGAAAGGACATTTGAAAAATGAAAACCTATCCCAAAAGAGCCTCGATATCGCCTCTGCCCAAACGCTTGACAAAGTTTTCCTCAATCGTGATAAGGTCGTCGGAAAGTGCCATTTTTTCCTGTTGCAGGGCTAAAATCTTTTCTTCTACGCTATTTTGCGTAATAAATTTATAGACAAAAACGCTATTTTTTTGTCCAATTCTATGCGCCCTATCTATCGCCTGTGCTTCTACGGCAGGATTCCACCAAGGGTCTAAAATGAAAACATATTCGGCAGCGGTAAGATTAAGCCCTACGCCGCCTGCTTTGATAGAAAGCAAAAATACTAAGGTATCTTTGTCGTTCTGGAAGGTTTCCACTTCTTTTTGGCGGTCTTTGGTGCTACCATCTAAGTAGGCATAACGCACTTTTTCGCCATCTAAAAGTTCGCGCATAAGGGTCAGATGCTTTACAAATTGGCTGAAAATCAATACCTTATGACCTTCGCTTACTACCTCTTGTAGCTTTTCCCAAACGGCTTCCATCTTACCCGAAGAATGTAGATAGGTAGGGTCTGTTAGGCGCGGGTGATTGGCAATCTGGCGCAAAAGGGTAAGACCCTGCAAGAGTAAAATTTGAGAGGCTTGAATCCCTTTTTCATCAATCTCGTGTAAGATTTTGTTGCGAAAGGAAGATTTTGTACTTTCATAAACTTGCTCCTGCTCGGTTGTCATGGGGCAGTATTGTAGATTTTCTATCTTTTCGGGCAAATCTTGCGCTACCTGCTTTTTGGTACGGCGCAAGATAAAGGGCTTGATAATGGTCTGTAATTTTTGCAATTTCGCCGCGTCGTTTCGCTTTTCTATGGGCAGTAAAAATTCTTCTCTAAAAAAGCTCTGATTGCCCAAAAGCCCATGATTGACAAAATTCATTTGCGACCAAAGGTCTAAGGTTGTGTTTTCTATGGGCGTACCCGTCAGGATAAGTTTGTAACGCGCCTTCAATTCGCGCACTGCACGTGCCGTATGCGAGGCAGGATTTTTTATCGTTTGCGATTCGTCTAAGATGATGTAATCAAAATAAAAGTTTTTGAGCGCGTCTATATCAATACGCGCAATGCCATAAGTGGTCAGGATAAGGTCGTATTGGGCAAAATAAGAAATGTCTTTATTTCTATCTGTTCCTGTATAAGTACAAACTTTTATGTCGGGTGTAAACTTTTTTGCTTCTACTGCCCAATTATAGAGCAGGGAAGTAGGCATCACAAGGAGCGAAGTGGCTTTCTCGTTGCGCTCGCGAAATTCCTGCAAAAGGGCTAAGGTCTGTACGGTCTTGCCCAAACCCATGTCGTCTGCCAAGCAGCCGCCCAAGTGGTATTCTTGCAAAAAGCGCATCCAATTATAGCCCGCCTTTTGATAGGGGCGCAGTTGTCCTTTGAAGTTTTGTGGCAGCGGATAGTCTTCAATCTTTTCAAAATCCTTTAAAGATTCTAACTTCCTACTCATCACGACAGAGGCTAAATTTCCCTCCTCTAATTCCTTGACTAAGGCAATGTGGTGTTTTTGTAGGATATGTTCGCTTTCTTCGCTAATATGTTTGGCTTTTTGTATAAAGTTAAACAAGTCGGTGTATTGTGCAAACCATTCTTGCGGAATGACGGCAATTTCACCATTGGGCAGGCGATATTCATTTTGTTTCTCTAAAATCAAATTGCGCAACGCCAGAAAGGGAATCTCAAACTCTCCGAAATAGACTTTGGCACGCACATCAAACCAATCTCTATTTTCTTTAAATTCTAAATTTATTTTAGACTTGCCTAAGAAAAATCGCTTCTTTTGGGCAGGCGACTGCAATACTTCCATCTGATACTGCTCAAAAATGTGCCGTTTCTGATAAAGCCATTCGAAGCCTTCTTGGTAGGTGAAGATGATTTTGTCGTTGTAGAAGTTTTTGTTTTCGGTAGAAATGCTTTTAATGATTTCTTTTTCTAATTTTATCTGTCGTCTAAATTTCCTGAAAACATACTGCTCCTCGCCTTTTTTTTCCAAAACTACACTATTTTGTTCATTGTTTTCTACCCTTGTAAAGAGCTTATCGCCATATTTGAAATAGAGTTCGAAGGTGAGATAATCGTGGCTCGAATCGCTATTTTGTCCGCCAAAAAGTGCCACTGCCGTCTGGGTATGCACTTCCATCTTCAAAACAGGATTGAGCGCAACTTGCTCGTCTATGATTTTGAAGCCTTCGGCATGGACATCATATTGTGAAATGAGCGGCGCAACAAATTTCTGATAATATTCACTTTCCAAATTTTTTGGAATGACGATAAACTTTTTCTGCAAAAAGGGTTTGAGTTTATTGCCATCTACATGCTTTTCAAAATGGTACAAAGTATCATCTAAAAGCAACCACGCGGGCTGTGTGCATATCAAAAAAGCATCTTTGCGCTGCCTAAATTCCAGCTTTTTCCCGTCGTATTTTATCGTGGGAAAGTAATGCGTATTCTCCTGATTTTTAAAAAAATGAAACAAGATAGAAGCAGGCGTTTCTGCCATCTTGATAGGCTTGTGTGTGGGATTTTCGTTTCCCATCACAAAAATTAGTTTGCCTTTTAATTTGCTTAGTATTTGGGCTTTTTTATCTTCTACAAATTGGGCAATCATTTTTTGCAAATTCGTATCGCCCTTTTTGGGGTCATAGACGCGAAAAAAGAAGTCAAAGCTATATTCCCTACGGTTGCGTTGGGCAAATTTCCGAAAAACCGCTTCCCCCTGAATCGAGTCCATTAGGGCAATTAGCTCGAAATCTGTTTCGGTTAGGCGTGAGGCGAAATCTTTGGCATTGCGAGAGGAAATGTTTTGATACGCCAAAGTCAGCCTATTTTGCCCATCTAATTGCACAACAAAGGACTCAAAAAGATAACCCAAATATTCGTGATGAAAAAGGGCATATACAATTTGGAAAGGTTTATTAGGAAAAACGTCCATTATAGTTGGTTCAAAATTCTAAGTAGTAAAGTCGCAGGAAACGCATTTTTGAGCGGATAGGAAAGGCAGACACAAGAAGACAAGCACAGGCAGGAGGGATATAGAACTAACAGTTTTTTGAAGGCTGTTAGTTCTACAAAGAGTCGTTTTATTTAACTACTGTGCTGTTTGGGTGCTATCCTTTTCAGACTTGAAGGCAGCGTTCAAACCGTCCAATACAGGAATGGTAATGTCCATTTCTGGTTCAGCGTATAAAATTGCCGAGCCTTCCTGATAGCCCAATACGATATTATAGCCGCGTTCTTTTTTATAGCCTTCTAAAAATTTCCAAATGCGGCTATACACTTCTTGCAAATCCTTTTGGTTTTGTGCCAAAATCCCTTCTCTACGCGCTTGAATATCGCCTTCGAGGTTTTGCTGTTTTTGTTGGAATTCGAGCTGTGCTTTCTGCATCTCAATTTCAGAAACTAAGCCTGCTTGTGCGCGTTTGGCGAAGTTTTCGTATTCGCTACGCAAATTGAGTTCGCGCTCCTGTATGCGTTTGGCAAAAATTTCTTCTTCTTTGCTCAATTTATCTTTGCGCTCTAAATAATAGTCGTAGCGCATTGCCAAAGTATCGATGTTGACGTAGGCGATTTTTGCCCCCGAAAGTGGTGCAGCGGCTTCTGTGTTCGTGTTGGCAGTGTTGTTGTTGGCTGGGGAGGTGGTTGTATTTTTATCACAACTTGCCAACATAAAGCCAAAATAGGCAACCAAAAGAAGGTATCTTTTTTTCACTTGCTTGAAATTTGAGGTAAGAAAGTATAAATTGACCGCAAATATACAACTTTTCATTTGTCTTGCATTGCGAATGGCTATATTTGTGCGTCTATTCGCTACCTGCTCTTTCAAACCCAAATAAAATCGCTTGAAATCGCCAACACAAAAGCCCATTTTGGCACTTATCAAAGAAAAAATAAGCTCTGCCGCCTTTCGCCGCTATTCCGAACAGACCCTTTGGCTGCTGCTCGAAAAAGTAGTGCGCCTTGTTTTGGGCTTGGGCGTGAGCATGTGGCTGATGCGTTATTTGGGGGTAGAAGCCTTTGGCAAATTGAGCTATGCGCAGAGTTTTGCAACCCTATTCCTGCCTTTGGCAACTTTCGGACTCACCGATATTATCACCAAAGAACTGATTTTGAGGCGATTTTCAGAGGGACAAGTCTTGGGAACTGCCTTTGCCTTGCGCTTGCTGGGGAGTTGCCTATTTATAGCCGCCTCAATAGGAATAGGCTATTTCTATGAACCACAACAAGAAAAATTTGCACTTATTTTTATCATTGTCTTTGGCTATTTTTTTACTTTTTTTGATGTAACCTTATATTATTTTCAGTCGGAAGTGAAAAGTGCAGTCGTGATGCAATTACAAATTTTTGTCTTTGTTTTGATTTCTATTTTAAAAATAAGTTTTATTTTTTTAGAAAAATCTCTATTCTTTTTCGCAATCGCTACCGCTTTGGAAACGGCGTTTAATTCACTTGTTTATTTTTTGTATTATCATCTGAAAAAGAAGAAAGATTTAGATTTAGATAATAAGCCGTTGGATTTGGAAATAAAAACAGCCATTACTTGGCAGTATGAAAAAAAATTGAGTCAGCATTTTGTAAAATTGGCTCTGCCGCTGCTTTTGAGCAACGCCCTGATGCTGATTTATATGCGTACCGACCAAATTATGATAGAATATTTTTTGACCGATACCGACAATGGCAACTATGCGGCGGCAGTACGTATTAGCGAACTCTGGTATTTTGTGCCGATGTCTATTGCGGCGGCGGTCTTTCCTGCCATTTTGCACGCCAAAAAAGAAGCTCCCCAACGCTACCAAAAACGACTTCAACAACTCTTTGATTTGATGGTTTGGCTGGGAATTTCTGTGGCTTTCGCTTTGAGCCTAACTGCCACTTGGCTCATCAAACTCTTTGCAGGCGAGGCGTATTTGGGCGCAGTGGGGAGTCTGCAAATTTATGCTTGGGCAGGCGTTTTTGTATCTTTGGGTACGGCAAGCGGCAAGTGGCTCTATGCAGAAAGTTTAGAAAAAATTGTCTTTTTCAGAACCTTATTAGGAGCTTTGCTCAATGTAGGGGCTAATTTTTTCCTCATTCCGCTTTGGGGCATAGAAGGGGCAGCTTGGGGGTCGCTTTTTTCCTTTGCCTTAGCCCATGTCCTGAGCAATGCTTTTCACCCTTTGTTGCGTCCGCTTTTTATGCTACAAATTCGCGCTTTCTTACTACCTTTGCGTTTTTGGGGCGTTTTTGTCGTGAAAAAGTAAAAAATGCGGCGGCTCTGAAAAGTAGGGGATTGTTATAACGGTCAGAAGGTCAAAAAACGGGGTTTTGTGCTTCGCTCAAACCTGCTGAACCCCCACCCTGCCCTCCCCCCATAGGGCAGTGATGTTAAGTTCTGTAAAAAAAGCTATCTTTGCATTTTCTACTGCGAAACAAAATTTGGTTTATGGACTTTTCTCTCTTTATCAGCCAAATGCAAGACCCTCGTCGTCGGGTCGGGCAACGCTATCCGTTTGATGCGATGATGTGGATGATATTTCTAAGCATTGCTTGTGGTTATGAAAGTAGCCGTAAAATGGCATCTTTTTGTAAAGCTCAAGAAGATTTGTTTGTTCGGCATTTCAAGCTAAAACATGGTGTCCCCAGCCATGTAACCTTTCATAG
>NZ_KE383891.1:27472-57834 GCF_000422585.1 Hugenholtzia roseola DSM 9546 | reverse complement strand
GTTGATGTTTTAAGTTGATGTTTTAAGTTGATGTTTTAAGTTGATGTTTTAAGTTGATGTTTTAAGTTGATGTTTTAAGTTGATGTTTTAAGTTGTCGCATTTCCTTTTTTTCTGTTCCTTTTCCACTATTGCCCTCGAAACTTGCCAACCGAAGGATTAGAATTTCGTTAGAATTTGTATCTTAGTCACAGATTTCACAAATTTGTGTGTCTTTTGCTTTTTTGTTGCTCCCGCTCTCAATATTTCTTTTTTTATTTTTTACCCTTTTGATATGATATTTTCACCTTTTCGCCTTTCTTTTTTTCTAAAAAAATCAAATCCGCTGACTACCCTTCGCCTTTGTGCAGGCGTAGCCTTTTTGAGTGTGGCACTTACCAGTTGTGGGGGCAACACCCAAATCACGATGGAAAGCACAGGGCAGTATGAAGCAGATGCCAATATGAGCCACAAAGTCTATATCAATGACTCTTTGGTGAAAAACGAAACTTGGGAAGGCAATAGCGCAGGCGCATTTGAGCATCAGGGCAAAGTCAAGATAGGCGACCCCGACAATC
Source organism: Hugenholtzia roseola DSM 9546 (assembly GCF_000422585.1). NCBI lineage: Bacteria > Pseudomonadati > Bacteroidota > Cytophagia > Cytophagales > Bernardetiaceae > Hugenholtzia > Hugenholtzia roseola. The sequence continues at coordinate 57,279 of NZ_KE383891.1, read as the reverse complement.
CAGACGGCAGTAGCGCAGGCGCAAGCCTACAAAATGCCTTTGCCGAAGTGGAAAAAGCCCTTTCCGACCAAGACCCCAACGACATAGAACCCATACCTGCCCAAGAAGGCAGCGAAACCAGCGTAGGCAAACAAAACCAGCCCTTGAAGGCAACCCTCAATTGCCAAAGTGTCATTACAAAAGATGAATTTGTGAACCTCAAAGAAAAAGTCCGAAAAGCCTTCATGGACGAAGATAAGGTTACGGTGGCGCAAAATAGCTTCAATTCGCAATGTCTGACTGCCTCCCAAGCGGCAGATTTAGCCTCTTTACTCTCTATGGACGACAACAAACTTACACTTTTTAAGTTTTTGTACGGACGCACGCAAGACAAGCAAAATTTTGAGAAAGAAGCCAATCTTATCTTGAAATTTTCGCGCTCGAAAAATGCCTTAGCTGCCTTTATCAAAGCGCAGTAGCGTACCTAAAATGCTACTTTTTGTAGCGTCAAAATCCTTTTAAATTATTTGCAAATCTAAATTGTTTAGAAATCTGTTTGCAAATCATTAACTGTGCCGCTCCTGTCTGACACAAAAGGCTCGATTGTCTTTGCAGCATACCCCAACAAGGGCGGCACTTGGCTTTATTTTATACTTAAAAAACTGCTATGTCTAAACGAATTTTAATTATTGATGACGAAAATGCCATCAGACGCACCCTACGCGACATCTTAGAATACGAAGGATATGCCGTAGAGGAAGCCAAAGATGGGCAACAAGGTTTGGATATGGTACTCACTGCCGACTTCGATGTCGTGCTTTGTGATATAAAAATGCCCAAATTAGATGGCGTAGAAGTATTGCAAAAAGCGATGGAATTGGGCAAGGATACGCAGTTTATTATGATTTCTGCCCATGGCAACATCGAGACTGCCGTAGAATGTACCAAAAAAGGCGCGTTTGACTTTATAGAAAAACCACCAGACCTCAATCGCCTGCTGCTTACGATTCGCAATGCCTTAGAGAAGTCGAACTTGGTGAGCGAAACCAAAACGCTCAAAAAGAAAATCGCCAAAGGCATCGATATGATAGGCGATTCGGAAGCGATTGTGCAAATCAAGGAAACCATCGAAAAGGTAGCACCCACAGAGGCGCGTGTCTTGATAACGGGTGCAAATGGTTCGGGGAAAGAATTAGTGGCGCGTTGGCTACACGAAAAAAGTGAGCGCAACAAATACCCACTCATCGAGGTAAATTGTGCCGCCATACCCTCCGAATTGATAGAAAGCGAACTTTTCGGACACGAAAAAGGCTCTTTTACCTCTGCCGTCAAACAGCGCATTGGCAAATTTGAGCAAGCCGACAAGGGAACGCTCTTTTTAGACGAAATTGGCGATATGAGCCTTTCGGCACAAGCCAAAGTCTTACGCGCTTTGCAGGAGCATAAAATCACGCGCGTAGGGGGCGATAAAGAAATCAAAGTCAATGTGCGCGTATTGGCAGCCACCAATAAAGACCTCAAAGAGGAAATCAAGAAGGGTAACTTTCGCGAAGACTTATACCACCGTTTGAGCGTTATTGTGGTCAAAGTGCCTGCCTTAGCCGAAAGGTTAGACGATATTCCCCTGCTGGTCGATTATTTTTTAGACCAAATTGCACAAGAATACGGACAACCCAAAAAGTCTTTCTCTGCTGATGCCCTTAGTCAGATGCAAAAAATGCCTTGGACGGGCAATATCCGCGAACTTCGCAACGTCGTGGAGCGGCTTGTGATTATGTGTGGTAATAAAATTAGCAAAGAAGATGTTATTAAGTACGCCTAAGAAAAAGTTGTTTTTGTACTTTTTGTAGTTTTAACATAAAAAAAGCAAAAGACGCATCTTGTAAGTCTAAAAAAGAAAAAAAATATCTTTTTTAGCTTGCTTGGTGTGTTTTTTTTATTTATTTTTCGTCCGTAAAAATTTCGCGTACTAAAACTCCAAACTTATGAAAATTTACGAAAACCCGTTTATCCACCTCTTTTACTACGCCGAAACAGGGCTTATTCATTTCTACTACTACAACGACGGCGCAAGCATGGAAGAGGAAGACTTCAAAACAAACATGCGCGTCTATGCTGATGCCGTAGAACAGTACCTACCTGATAAACTTTTGGTAGATACTTCTATTTTAGCCTATACCATTCCCGTAGAAGTACAAGAATGGGTAGCCAAAGAAATTGCACCGCGCACTACCTGCCTCAAACGTATGGCGTTTGTAGTAGCCGACGATGTCTTTTCGCAAGTTTCGGTAGAACAAATGATGGAAGAAGACGAAATTGCGCAAAACTATGACGCACCGCGTTATTTCAACGACCCCGAAGAAGCCAAAAAATGGCTTTTTTCTTAAACCTACCATTACTTTTATCTCTTTTCCTTTACGAAAATCTCTTATTTACTTTACTATTTATCTAATTCATTTCGCTACTCCGTTTTGCTAAGTATTGGATAAACCTACACGATTTTTTTACATCTCTTTTCAAAACAAGTTTCATCACTGAAAAGATGGAACTTGTTTTTCTTTTAAAAGCTACCAAATCGCCTTTCTATTTGGGCTTGCAATTTCTAAATTCCTCATTTTTTGTTAAAAACAGCACTTTTAGGGTGATAAAATGACCATGACGGTATTATTTTTTGCACCTTTGCAAAAGCTAACATCTGAATATTCCAAACTTTCCTAATATTTGTATGACGCAGAACAAAATCCGCTTCTTTGGGCAGCCTGCCCCAAAAAAACAACCGTCTCTAAGCCTTTGGACGCGCCTAATTGCGCCTCTCTTATTTTGGGCTTTTTCCCTTGTTCCGCTTTCGGCACAGCAAGACAATGCCGACCTCATCAAATGGACTTTCGACTTTTCTAAGAAAGAGTACCAAATTGGAGATGAAATAGAAGTAATTTTAAAAGCAAAAATCAAAGAGAGTTGGTATCTCTATTCCACCGACTTTGACCCCGCCTTGGGTCCGATTGTTTCCGAATTTAATTTCAAACCACAAGGCGATTACGAGCTTATTGGAAAAATAAAGCCCATGGCACCCAAGAAAAAATACGACGACCTTTGGGGAGGCGAATATACCTATTTTACAAAAACTGCCGAATTTAGACAAAAAATTAAAGTTTTAAAACCACTAACTACGATTGTAGTAGAGCCTTATTTTCAAGTTTGTTCAGATGAAACAGGCATGTGTATCCTCAATGCCGTTATCGAGGGTAGCAAAAAGTTTAATATCGCCACCAAAAATCTGACCCTAAAATCCGACACAAAACAAGAAACCACTCAAAATAGCACAGAAACAAGCAGCGAAAAAGAGGTAGAAAACAAAGCCGAAAACAGCACCCAAGCCGATACAGAGGGCGAAAAGTTCGCCCCCCTCGATACCATTTCGGTAGAAGAAAATGGCGAAGGCAAGCAAAATAGCAACTTTGACAATCAAAGCACTTCTAAAAATCCTACCTTAGATTTAAACCCTACCTTCAATCAGGAGGCGACGCAGGAAAGCATCTGGGGCTTTATTCTGGCATCTTTCATAGGCGGCGTGCTGGCTTTGCTCACCCCTTGTGTCTTTCCGATGATTCCCATGACGGTGGCTTTTTTCACCAAACGCAGCCGTAGCAGAGCAAAAGCTATCGTGCAGGGACTTATTTACGCGCTTTCTATTATCGCCTTTTTCACACTGATAGGCGTGGGCGTTGGGGCTTTATTGGGCGAAGATGCGGCAAATTTTCTCTCTACACATTGGTTTCCAAACCTCTTTTTCTTTACGCTTTTTATCATTTTTGCGATTTCTTTTTTTGGCGCATTCGAAATTACACTTCCTTCCTTTATCGTCAATAAAATGGACGCGCAGGCAGACAAAAATCGCGGCTTAGGAGGTATTTTCTTTATGGCAATTACGCTGGTTTTGGTGTCCTTTTCCTGCACCGCTCCTATCGTAGGTAGCCTTTTGGTGATGGCGGCTGATGGGCAATTTTTGCGTCCTGCCTTGGGTATGGCTTCTTTTGGGGCAGCTTTCGCCCTTCCTTTTAGCCTTTTTGCGATATTTCCTTCTTGGCTTAGTTCGCTTCCCAAATCGGGGGGCTGGCTCAATACGGTCAAAGTAGTTTTGGGTTTTATAGAATTAGCCTTAGCGTTCAAATTTTTGAGCGTTGCCGACCAAGTCTATCATTGGGGGCTTTTAGATAGGCATATTTTTATTGCAATTTGGGCAGCCATTTCTTTCCTAACAGGGCTATATCTTTTGGGCAAGATTCGCCTACCACACGATAGCGCGATGGAAAAATTGAGCATCACGCGCCTGCTCTTAGCCACTGTCGCCTTTGGCTTTTTTCTCTATCTGCTGCCCGGTCTTTGGGGCGCACCCCTGAAAGAATTGTCGGGCTATCTGCCACCACAAAAGGAAAACATGTTCGCTTTTGCTTCAAATGGTACAACATCACAAACCGCCAAAGAGGAAAGCTTTAATGCTAAATACGCCGATTTCTTACATCTGCCGCATGGCATCAAAGGCTACTTCGAATACAAAGAAGCCTTAGCCGCTGCCGAAAAAGCAGGCAAACCGCTTTTCATAGATTTCACAGGACATGGTTGTGTAAATTGTAGGAAAATGGAAGCAAATGTATGGGCAGATGCACAGGTATTGCGTGCGCTCAAAGAAGATTTTGTAGTTGTCGCCCTTTATGCAGACGAGCGCAAAGAAGCCGAACAAAGCGATTGGGTACAAAATGCAGAGGGCGAAACCCTCAAAACGATAGGTTCAATCAATCTCAACCTGCAATCAGAGCGTTTCAAGACCACTTCGCAGCCCTACTATGTCATCATCAATCCCAAAGATGAGCGTTTGCTTGCCAATCCGACGGCGTATGATGAGAAAGTGAGCAATTTTATCAACTTTTTAGAAACTGCAAAAAACAACTTTAAAATATTAAACGCTGCCCAATAAAAAAGCGATGAAATTTTATCTCACCCCAGGTCCTTCCGAACTTTACCCTTCCGTAGCCGACCACCTTCGGTCTGCTTTGCGCCAAAAACTTACCTCTATTTCGCATAGAAGTCAAACTTTTAAAGATATTTATGCAGAAACGGAAAAAAACTTACGTCTGCTTTTAGCCATTCCCGACCATTTCCACCTCGTCTTTGCAAGTTCGGCAAATGAAATTTGGGAGCGCATTATCCAAAATACAGTAGCCTTGCACTGCACGCATTTGGTAAATGGCTCTTTTTCCTCAAAATTTGCTGATTTTGCACAAAAGTTAGGTAAAAATACAAGTCTAATAGAAGTTCCTTTTGGAAAAGGTTTTCAAGCAGAAAATTTTGGTGAGCCTGCCAATGACAGTAGCCAAACCGAAATGCTCGCCATTATTCAAAACGAAACCAGCAGTGGTGTAAGTTTTGATGAAAATTTAATGGCTTTGTGTCAAAAGCAATATCCTACTGCACTTATTCAAGTAGATGCCGTTTCTTCGCTGCCCTACTACACGCCTGATTTTACGCGCCTTGATGGGCTTTATTTTTCGGTACAAAAAGGATTCGGACTACCTGCGGGCTTAGGCGTTTGGATTTTTTCGGAAAAAGTATTAGAAAAAGCAAAAACCTTACAGGCACAGTTGGCAGAAAAAGGTAGTTCTATTGGTAGCTATCACGCCCTTCCAGATTGGCTTTCGCAAGCCCAAAACCACCAAACCCCTGAAACGCCTAATGTGTTGGGCATCTATCTTTTAGGAAAAGTTTGTGGCGATATGCTCGAAAGAGGCATCAAAACGATACGTCAGGAAACCAATTACAAGGCGGCTTTGCTCTACGACGCACTTGAAAGAAGCCAACTTTTCACCCCTTTCGTTGCGCCTGCACACCGTTCTAAAACCGTTTTAGTGGCTGATTTTTTGGCTGAAAAAAGTCAAAAAAGTCTTTCACAAATCTTACAACTATTTGAAAATGAAGGACTTATCATAGGAAAGGGCTATGGGAAATACAAAGAAAGTCAGATTAGAATTGCTAATTTCCCAAGCCACTCGAAGGAGTTAGCCGAAAAATTGGCAGACCTGATTTTGAAATATTAGTGGCTACACAAGGCGATACTTTTTCGGTGTCGCCATCTCAATTTTTCTTTACCACCCAAATCGTATATGTTTGCTTTTCCTGCCCTCCATCTTCCCGCTCTTGAACTAAACAAAGAGGGACAAATTTATGAAAAAGAAGGAAAATATTACATCATAGATTTATTGCGAAAAAAGCACCTGCTCCTCACGCCCGAAGAATGGGTCAGGCAGCATGTAGTACAGTGGCTTATGGCTTGTGGCTATCCTAAGGGTATGATGAGTTTGGAAAGTAGCCAAAAATTGAGCCTACAAAGGCGATACGATTTGTTGGTATTTGATAAAAATAAAGACCCTTTTTTGTTGGTGGAATGTAAAGCCAGTCATATTAAAATTAGCTCTGATAGTTTTCAACAAATTCTATCTTACAACCTTTCTTTGCAAGCACCTTATATTTTGGTTACGAATGGGTTAAAAATTTTCATTCTTTCCAAAACTGATAAGGGCTACGCTCCACTTTCCAACCTGCCTCCCTACCTTTGAAAAAATAACTACCTCTGAAATTCTAATTTTCACTTTCCAAACGGCTCGCAATCGCCTTTTAATTTGTATCTTGCAACGACTTTTTGCAAGACTATTTGTATATAAAAACAAAAAATGAAGCAATATTTACACCTACCTACTCTACTTACAGGCACCTGCCTGATTATTTTAGGAACGCTTGCGGCTTGGTTTTTATTGGAGCGTTATGAAAAACTACAAAAACAGAACGCACAGAATCTTGATTATCAAGGCGTTACGATTCCTGCCAACTATCACATTGCCCTGCCCGATAGCTTTTCCTTTTGCGGTGAAGAAGTCCCTTTGGAAAATCCAGAAGTAGCAGAAAGTTTTGAAAAAGAGCTTTATATCAATGTTTTTCGTCATTCTTCTACTAATTTAGTTTTAAAACGCGCTCAACGTTTTTTTCCTCTCATAGAAAAAATATTGCGTGAGGAGGGCTTGCCCGAAGACCTCAAATACATTGCTGTCATAGAAAGCGATTTGGAAAATGTGCGCTCGCCCGCAGGAGCAGAGGGCTATTGGCAATTTATGCCCGCCACAGCCAAAGAATTTAGTTTGGAAATTAGTAAAGAAGTTGATGAGCGTTTTCACTTAGAAAAAGCCACACGCGCCGCCGCCCAATATTTCAAACGCGCCCATAAGCGGTTTGGCAACTGGACAAACGCCGCCGCTTCCTACAACAACGGTATGGGAGGCATGCGCTTTTCCCTGCGCAAACAAGCCCTATTTTCCTACTATGACGTGCATCTCAATCAGGAAACGGCACGTTACATTTATCGCGCTTTGGCAATGAAAGAAATTATGGAAAATCCCGATAAATATGGCTTTCAAGTGGAAAAGAATAGTAAACATTACTTGCCAGTCGCTTATCAAGTCGTGAAAATAGATAGCACCATTCAGGACTTAGTAACCTTTGCGCGGTATTTTAATATGAGCTACAAAACTTTGAAATATCACAATCCTTGGCTTATTAGTTCAAAACTAACAAACAAGGATAATAAAGTTTATGAAATAAAAATTCCAACCAATCCGCCTGCGCTACATTCCGATAAAATTCTTTCAAAACTACGCCAACAAAATGGCAATCATTTTCAATTCGATACGCTTCAAGATAGCTTAAAGAGCGAACAAGAAGAAGTATTTTTTGAAAAAGAGTAAAAGAAAATGAATGATTTATGTTAAAAGTAGAAAAGGTAAGTAAAATTTATACCGATACCCAAGTACCTACACGCGCCTTAGAAGACATTTCGCTCACCATCTCAACGGGCGAATTTGTCGCTATCATGGGGGCTTCGGGTTGTGGAAAATCTACCCTCCTGCATATCTTAGGCTTATTGGATATGCCTACTTCGGGCGAACTTTTTTTTATGGACAAAAAGGTAAGTGCCTTAAAATCAAGAGAAAGAACCCTTTTAAGGCGTGAATACATAGGCTTTGTATTTCAAAATTTCAACCTTATAGAAGAACTAACAGTTTATGAAAATATAGAATTACCTTTGCTTTACAAGCGTTTTCGCTCACAGGATAGAAAGCAAAAAATTGAACTTATTATGGAACAGATGGACATTGCACACAAGCGGCATGCCTATCCCTCCCAGCTCGCAGGTGGGCAGCAGCAGCGCGTGGCAGTGGCGCGTGCCGTCGTCGGTGAGCCGCCTCTTATTTTGGCAGACGAGCCTACGGGAAATTTAGATTTTCAGCATGGGCAGGAAGTAATGAACATCTTTACCCAACTGCACAGCAACCAGACTACGATTGTTATGGTAACACACTCACGCCAAAATGCAAACTTCGCCGAAAGAATTGTTCATCTTTTTGATGGACATATTGTAAATAATTCCATGCTTTAATTGAAAGACCATGTACCCTTCTTCACACTATCATTTCGAAAACCTCGATTTTTTGGCTCAAATTGTAAAAGCAAGTCCCTTAGCCACGTTTATTACTTATTTCGAAGGCGAAATATACAGCACTCCCCTTCCTTTTATTTTAAAAGATGATACACTTTTGGCACACATAGACAAACAAAATCCACAAGCAAGCCATCTAAGCCAAGTCCCAATTTTGCTTCATTTTCACCTTGCCGATACCTACATTTCGCCACAGGATTATAGCTCTGCCCAACAGTTGCCCACTTGGAATTACATAAAAGCGCAGGTTTGGGGAAAAGCCGAAATTTTGCCCCCTACACAAATTGTACCCTCGCTTATTGCACAAACTACCTCCTTTGAGGGCAAAAAGGAAAATACCTTTATTTTATCAGAAGATAACGAAAAAATGCAAAGATATAAAAATTACATTACTGCTTTTGCAGTTAAGATTGAAAAATATGAAGTAAGGCTTAAACTTTCACAGGATAAAAATGAAGCCGATAGAGAAAAAGCACTTCAAAAGATGTTACAAAACGCAAACCCAAATTATAGAGAATTGATAAAAAACTTACAGATGCAAGGTATAAAGGTTTGAAGTAAAAAATGACAAATAAAACGATACTCCCAAAGCCTCAAAAGAAAATAAGACTATAAAGAATTTAGAATAAACAACTATTTTTTGCTTACTTTCTATTATCTATTTTTTTAGACTTAACCAAACTAAAAAAATAAGTGAGGTATGATTTTGCAGTTTTGTGCCTTTTATTTATCTTTGTTGTGATTGGCAAAGCGACGTTTTTTAGACCTTGTCGCTAAGGTCGTTTTTCGGTAAAAACTCGCATATCTTCCTTTATTTTGAAATAAAAAACAAAAAAGATGACACAAAAAATCAAAAAACTGGGCTTAGGCATACTTTTATTGATGCTCGCTTCCTTTGCACCAAACAAGTTGCCGAAAAAATTTACAGGTTTGCTTGATAATGCAGGGCTAACTTTTGAAAGTCCCGTAGGTTTTAAGCCAACAAAAATTATAGAAAACAAACAAATGAATTATGAATATGCAATAAAACACAAAAAGGAAAATTTTGAAGTTCGCTTTGCTATCAGACCTTTGGAGGGCTTGTTGCGAAATTATCGTGAAAGAGAAAAAAACAAAAAACAAGGCGAAATTAATATCAATCCCAATACGATATATGCTTCGCTGCTGGAAGTTACGGCTTTGAATATTTCGGGAGGACAAACCACAGAAATTGTAGAATTCGATACCCAAGCGGTAAAGGCAGAGTTCAACGCCGATTGGGGTGCAACGACCTTAGTAAAATTAGAAGAAGAATTTGGACAATCCTACCAATACTGCCTGATTGTAGCCATTCATAAAGACGATTTGGGCGATGCTTACTGCTTTTTTCTTGCCAATTCTTTGGAACAAATTAAGGAATTGTCGCAGCCTGCCTTTTATTCTTTAAAGTTTAAATAAAAATAATAAAAATTTTAAATAACCAAAATGATATTAAAACCCCTGCACCCTCGTCAGACTTTGAGTGTCGCTTTTCTAAGAATGATGCCCAATAGAGCCGAAATGGACAATTTTAAGGCACATCTTGCTCTCTTGCTCGATGGGTGCAGCGAAACAGAAAGTGAGGAATTTCATAAAAATCTAATTTCAGATTTTTTTAAAGATGCTTACTATAAACAAAATCATTTTATCAATACCAAAGGGCGAAACGACCTTGTGATTCACAACGGACAAAATGCCAAATCTAATGTCGGCGTAATCATCGAAGTCAAAAAAATGACCAACAAAGCCGAAATGGTTACAAAAGACAATCTAAATAAAAAAGCATTTCACGAATTAGTTTTGTACTATTTGAGAGAAAAAATCACGCACAAAAATATTGAGCTAAAACATTTGATTGTAACAAACATCAATGAGTGGTTTATTTTTGATGCGCAAATATTTGATAAGACATTTGCACAAAATAAAGATTTTGTAAAACAATTTAATGACTTTGAAGAAGGACGTTTGGCAAATAGCAAAACAGACTTTTTCTACAAACAAATTGCAGAACCTTTTATTAATCATATCAATTCTGAAATAGAATTTGCTTATTTCAACCTGCAAGATTATCGGGCAGCCCTACAAGAGGCAGAAAAGGAACTGGATTTAATGCCTTTATACAAAATATTTTCGCCCGAACATTTGCTCAAATTGCCTTTTGCCAACGACAGCAACAGCCTCGATAAGGGTTTTTACAACGAACTTTTGCATATTTTGGGGCTTACGGAGGTGAAAGAGAGCGGCAAAAAACTGATAAAACGCAATAAAGAAGGCGAAAGAAATTCGGGTACTATTTTGGAAGAAGCTATTAGCCAATTAGATAGCCTCAATAAATTGACGCGATTGCCCCATGCCAAAAATTTTGGTGCAACGCAACAAGAAAGGCTTTTTAATGTAGCAATCGAGCTAAGTATCACTTGGATAAATCGAATTTTATTTTTAAAACTATTAGAAGCACAACTTGTTTCTTATCATAAAAGCGATAAAACATATTCTTTTTTGAATTTAGATAAAATTAAAAACTATGACGACCTCAATAGTCTATTTTTTCAAGTCTTGGCTCGTCAGCACCATCAAAGAAATGAAGATGTAAAAACGATTTTCGAGAAAGTGCCTTATCTCAATTCTTCGCTTTTTGAGCCTACTGAATTAGAACATAACGCTTTGTTTATCAATGGTTTAAATAGCGAAAAGACCATTCCCGTTTTTTCGCAAACCGTTCTCAAAGACCGACAAGGCAACAAAAAAACAGGCAATTTGCGAACTATCGAATACCTTTTCGGGTTTCTTGATGCCTACGATTTCGGCACAGAGGGCAAAGGCGAGATTAGAGAAGAAAGCAAAACCTTGATTTCGGCTTCAGTTTTGGGTTTGATTTTCGAAAAAATAAATGGTTACAAAGATGGTTCATTTTTTACGCCCGGTTTTATTACGATGTACATGTGTAAGGAAACTATCCGAAAGGCAGTTGTACAAAAATTTAATGAGGTCAAAAAGTGGAATTGCAAGGACTTAAACGGGATTTATGACAAAATAGAAGACCGAAAAGAAGCCAATCAAATTATTAATAGCCTCAAAATTTGCGACCCTGCCGTAGGTTCGGGACACTTTTTAGTATCCGCTTTAAATGAAATTATTGAAATAAAAAGCGAACTAAAAATATTGGAAGATAAAAATGGAAAATCGCTCAATCGCTACCACATCAAAGTAGAGAACGACGAACTAAGCATTATGAACCAAGATGGGGAAATATTTGAATACAAACCCAAAGACCCTGAAAGCCAAAGAGTGCAGGAAACTATTTTTCATGAAAAGCAAAGCATTATAGAAAGTTGTCTTTTTGGTGTAGATATTAACCCTAATTCGGTTAAAATCTGCCGTCTGCGTTTGTGGATTGAACTTTTAAAAAATGCTTATTACAAAAATATAAATGAACTCGAAACTTTGCCTAATATTGATATAAATATCAAATGTGGCAATTCTTTGGTGAGTCGTTTTGCCTTAGATGCCGATATTAAGCAGGTTCTCAAAAAGAGCAAATGGACAATAGAGAGCTACCGCAAAGCCGTTTCCACCTACCGAAATGCCGAAAACAAGGAGCAAAAATGGGAAATGGAACGCCTTATTTCGGATATTAAATCAGATGTTAGAACAGAAATTGCTAAAAAAGACCCCAAACTTATCAAAAAAAGCAAGCTCGAAGGGGAACTTTTTATCCTAATAAACCAAACTGCCGTTTTTGGGGAAAGCGAAAAAGAGAAAAAGGAGAAAGCTGGAAAAATTGATATACTAACAAAGGAAATCAATAAAATAGAGGCAGAAATAGAAGAAATGCAAAGCAATCCCATCTATGAAAATGCCTTCGAATGGCGTTTTGAGTTTCCCGAGGTGCTAAATGAGGAAGGCGATTTTGTGGGTTTTGATGTAGTGATTGGAAATCCACCGTATGTGGATTATAGGGAAATTGATAAAGCTCAAATAACGCATTTACAAAATTTTAAAACCTTAGAAGAATCTCCAAGACCTAATTTATATCAATTTTTTATTGAATTAAGTTATATAATTATGAATCAAAAAGCTCACTTTTGCTATATTAATCCAACTCAATTTTTATCGATTGACGCAGGCTATGGAATAAGACGTTTTATAGTTGAAAACACTATTATACAATTTATAGATGATATTTCTAACATCAAAGTTTTTGATGAGGCTGCTACCTATACGGTTGTGTGGTCTTTTAGAAAAGAAAAAAATGGTAACTATCCTGTACGAATCAGCAAGTGTAAATCCATAGAAGATATTGGTCAGGAAACTTTATTAGTTCGTAAAAATGATATTATTGCTAATGGTAAATACTTAATTATTGCTAATGTCAATCAGGTAGTTATTGGAAAGATAGAATTAAATAAAGTAAAATTAGCTACACTATGCGATATGATTTGGGGAACTTCGCAAAGTGGTTACGGTAAGAAAAAAATTCTCGCTGAACAATACACACAATTAGATAATAAAGAAAAACAAAAATATGCTCCTATTATTCAAACTAGGGACATAAAAAACTACGTTATAGATTGGAAAAAGGAGTACATTCCTCGTGAAATTTTTTCAAATAATGCCATTGCAAAATTTGAAACAAAAGAAAAAATTGTTATTGCACGCATGACCTTACGCTTGCAGGCTGCTATTGACCAAAAACAATGTTTTGTCGGTAAATCAACCGTTCTTTTTAATATTAATAAAAAAATTAAGCCTTATTTTTTGTTGGCTTTATTAAACTCTAAAATAATTAATTTTTGGTATAAAAATTACTTTGAAAATACACATCTTTCAGGCGGATACATTCGCTTTGATATTCCTTATATGAAAAAAATTCCTATCGCTATACCAAGTACCGATTTACAAAACAAAATAATAAAATTAGTAAAGCAAATATTAGTCCAAAAAGAAAAAGGACAAGACACCAGCAAACTCGAAGCCCAAATAGACCGCTTGGTCTATGAACTTTACGATTTGACGGAGGAGGAGATAAAAATTGTGGAGAAATCGTAAAGTAATAATCCTAAAAAACGAATTTAATTATTTAAAAATCTTATCTTTCCACCTAATAGGTGTACCCAACAAAATTCCCACAAGCACAACCGCATACAGAATTTTTTGATACATACAAAACCCTGCTAAGTAAAAAAATATGATTTTTACTTTTTTTATTTTGTATGATGCAACTATTAGTAATAGAAAATCTATGACAAAGGAAAAAAATAGTAAGTAGAAAAGTGTTTTTTTATCTAAAAAAAATAAAATAATCCAAATAAAAAGTTGCGCCCCGTAGAAAAATAGTGCCAAGCGTTCCCAGTGATTACTACCCAACCAAGCCCCCTTTGCCCATCTTAATCGCTGTTGAAAAAGAGAGAAAGGCTCTTTAAGTGCATAAGTTTTTAGCGCAGATTTTGAGGTAAATAATTGATTGTGTTTCAGTATTTTTCCTTTTTTACGAAAAAAAAGACTTATTTTTTTAAATAAAGCAAAATCCTCTGTAGGCGTTTCCACCAAATCTTCATAGCCGCCCACTTTTAGATAAGTGTCGCGTTTGAGTAACCAATTATTTCCCATAACGGAAATATTAATATTTGATTTATTTAAAAGATAAATTGAGAAAAATAGTAAAATATATTCTACCTGCTGCCAACCTTCCCAAAGGTTACGCGCCTTTGGAAAAGAAATGCCCGCAACACTTTGAAAATCAAGCCTTTGATGATACATTTCTTCCACCCAAAAAGGCGAGAGTATCATATCTGCATCTGTAAAGAGGAAATAATTGCCCTTAGCTAATTTACAAATTTTAATAAGCGATTCTTTTTTTCCTATGTTTTCTGTATTTTTTAAAATTTTAATGTTTTTAAAAAATACGCTATATTTTTCTAAAATATCTGCCGTATGGTCTGTCGAGCCATCATCAATGATAATAATTTCTATTTTATCTTTGTTTTCTGTTTTAGAAAAAAAAGTTTGTGCGTTCAAACTCTCTAAAAAAAGCGGAAGCCTCTCTTGCTCCTGATAAGAAGCTATTAGGATAGAAATTTCTATTTTGTTTTCTTTTTTCATTTTTATAAAAAATCAATTTCTTCTATTTCACGCTCTACCGAAAGCAAATTTCCAAAAAAAAGAAAAGCCTTTGTGTCAGTTTCCTGTTCTTCTATCAATTTAAAAAATAATCCGTATTGTCCTATTTCTATATTTTGTAGCAAGATAATTTCTATTTCTCCTTTTCTTTCTAAAAATAATTGCTCTTTGCTTTGATACGAAAAAGACTTCTGCACCCTTATACGCCACTTTCCTTTTTGTGGAAAATCAGGTAGCGAAAAATAAAAAGGAGTAGATAAATTAGATTTTTTATTTTGAAAAGAACTAAAAAAAGTAATTATATTTTCTTTCATCAATGTATTCAATTCTATTTTTTCTAAAAAAATGGGATGTAAAAGCAGAGAAGGAAAGCAGAATAGGAGCTTGTCTTGTGTCAGGAAGAATAAGGCGTTAAAATCATCTATTTTTACTTTTTGTAAAATTACCCAACTTTCACCTTGATAAATAAAATACTGATTTGTATTAAGATTAAAAAAGTCTGCATTTTTTACTTTTTTTATCCCCATCTTTCTTTTCTCAACCAACAAAGAAGCCTTCTCCTTTTGAGTAGTTTCAAGATAGGCTTTCTTTATTCCTAAAAAAACTTTTATCAATCCTATAAAAAGAAACAAAAATCCTATAAAAAATGCGTCAATAAAAGTCATTTTGCTCTCAAGTTGTTTTTTCTGCCCGCAAAGATACAAAAAAGCACACTTGCATCTCAAACAAATCCATGCTAACTTTGCAGCAGAGCTGTTTTTTCTAAGAAGTCCAAACTTTATGACCCAATTTGATGATTTATTAAAAGAAGACCAAAACTATATTTGGCACCCCTTTACCCCTTTTACAGACAAGGCAAATGTGCTGCCTGTCAATAAGGCAGAAGGTTCATATTTATACTTAGAAAATGGGAGAAAAGTATTAGATATTATTGCTTCTTGGTGGGTCAATTTGCATGGGCATGCGCACCCCGAAATTGCGCAGGCTATTTACAAGCAAGCGCAAAATTTAGAACAGGTGATTTTTGCAGGTTTTACCCATGAGCCAGCTATCAGGTTAAGTAAAATTTTAGTAGAAAATTTAGTGCAAGATACAGCATTTGGAAAAGTTTTTTTTTCGGATAATGGCTCTACTGCGGTCGAGGTTGCAATAAAAATGGCATTACAATATTTTTTCAATAAAAATGAATTTAATAAACTTAAAATTATTGCTTTTGAAGGTGCTTATCATGGCGATACGTTTGGGGCAATGTCGGTAGGGGGGCGCACGCCCTTTAATGCAGCTTTTAATCCACTTTTATTTGAGGTAAAATTTATATCAATTCCTACAAAAGACAACTTACACAGGCTGCTTCAGACTTTCGAAACCCTCACTTCTGACCCTTCTTGTGCTGCCTTTATCTTTGAGCCTTTGGTGCAGGGCGCAAATGGTATGAATACCTATGCAGCCGAACATTTGGACTTATTGATAGAAATAGCACAAAAAAAAGAAATAATTTGTATTGCAGACGAAGTAATGACAGGTTTTGGACGCACAGGAAAACTATTGGCGAGTCATTATTTAAAAAATATGCCTGATATTATTTGTTTATCCAAAGGAATTACAGGCGGTTTTCTTCCCTTAGGAGCAACGGTTTGCAAAGAGAAAATAGCGGAGGCTTTTTATGCGGACGCGCTACACAAAACTTTTTTTCATGGACATTCATACACAGCCAACCCTTTGGCTTGCGCCGCCGCTTGCAAAAGTTTTGAAATTTTAGAACGCAGCACTACCCAAAAACAAATAGAGGCAATTCAAGAAGCACATTTTAGTTTTATAGAAAAACTACAAAAAAATCCTTTATCAGAAAAATACATAAAAGAAATAAGACATATTGGAACAATTTTGGCTATTGAAATCAATACAAAAGAGTATTATTCTTATTTTAATGAACATAGAAAGCTAATTTATGATTTTTTCTTAGATAAAAATATCCTGATGCGTCCGTTGGGAAATGTCTTGTACCTGCTGCCGCCCTATTCTACTACTGTCGCGGATTTAAACTATGTTTATCAACAGATAGAGGCATTTTTAACCTTTTTATCAAAGGCAGAGTAGTTTTTCTTATTTTTTTTTGATTTTTTCAGAAAAAATTACGCGCGAAGGAACTTCTCCTCTCAAAAAGGGTGTTATGGTCTTGTCTTTAAAAAAAGAATAAGATGAAAACTCAAAAAAATCCTCGCCTAAAAAACTTATCCAGACTTATACTAATTTTAGCTTTGATATTAGTACAAGTTCTATCTCAAAACTTAAAGGCACAAAATTATCTGCCTGATAATGAGCAAGATAAGTTGTTTTTTTTGCAACAAGCAATGCCCGCTTTCGGACTCATTGCAGTAGTGGCAGTTCTCTTTCTTTTGGTGGCTAAAATACTTTCCATCAAACCCAAACCGAAAGAAGAAGAGCAGCAGTTGAGTGAAATGGAAGAAGAAACACGACAGCTCGAAATGCTCAAAAACAACGTAGAAGATTGGGAGCAAATCGACCCTTTTAGCCGAAAAGGTACATTTATACTAAACCATGAAGAGCGCGACCTTCTGGTAGAAATTTACGAAACCGACACCAAAAGCAGAGAGGCTCAAATTCGTGCAGAAGAGCATCAGAAGGCTTGGAAAGGTTTCAAACGCGCTACCTTTATTATTTTAGGTTTCTTTACGCTTTTTATGCTTATGATGTTTTTTTTACTTACACGTTAGTTTTAATAAAAGCCCTACTTAAAGTAGGGCTTTTTCATTTTAAGGTTGTGCTTTTTTAAGTTGTCCTTCTGCCCACAGTTTGGCATCTTGCAGGGTGCTAAACACTTTTTTTTCGTTCGTTTGGTCGGAAACAAGCCAAATTGCTTTTAAAAGGAACTGCAACATAGTAGAGGGAATGACATAAGCAGTTCCCAAAGAATAGGTTTTTAATAGTTCATTGTGTTCTTTAATCCATTTTCCTTGTTTGATGCGCAAATTGGAGGCTAAATACTTCACCTTTGATGCGTCAAGAATACGGACAAAGGGCTTTTTCTTTTCAAAAATTTCCGCTAATTGCTTTAAATATTGGTCAAATTCCTCCTCCGTTGGGTCATGCGCGGCGAAGGTTACGATTTGAATTGGAAAAAGGTGATTGTCAAAAGTGGCGTAGGGCGGATTCATTGTCGCAAAGTTTAAGTTATTAAAAATAGTAACACTACTACTTTTTGTGTTGCCAATAAGTTTGGAAAAGGCTGAAAAAAGTTTGAAAGCATTGCCCTACAACGAAATTTTCCGTATAAAAGTTACAAGCATTTGTTTGTTTTACAAATAGCAAAATTATTAAAATATAAATTTAAAAAATTCTAAACAGAATAACTTTTGATTTTATTGTGCCAATGCCAATAACCATAACTTGCCATAAAAAGATAGATTAAGTACAAAAATGCTGTACTTTTTAAATCTTTATGATAATAAACCCAGATAGCGACCACATCTACTGCTATCCAAAGTAGCCAATTTTCAATTTTTTTCTGTGCCAAGAGAATCTGCCCCCAAATGCTAAAAACGGCAATATAAGCATCAATGTAAGGGTAGGACACGCCTTGTATGTTTGAGGTAATGAAACCAAATAAAATTGTACCTAACAAAGCAAAAACTGCACTTTTTAGCAAAATAGTAGGCTTGCTTTTGGTAATAGGCAGGCTGTCTATTTTTGCCTTTTGCCCTCCCCAAAGCCAATGATAAAGACCATAAAAATTTGCAAAAAGAAAAAATATGTGTAAGGAAAAATCACCATACAATCCTACTTGATAGAAAATATAGATGTAAGGAATGATGCTAAAAATTCCAAAAACCCAACCTAAAACATGAGCGCGTGTATTGAGCAAGACACAAATAAATCCCATCAATGCGGCAAAATCTTCTAAGGATTCTGGACGCGCAAGGTAAGTTTTGATAGAAGCTATCAGAGTTTCATACATATTTTTATGTTAATTTTTTAAAATTAAAGCTATTTTTTTGTATTGCTTTGCAAATCTTTTGTTGTTAGGCTGCTCCCGTCATGACTCCAACCGGGGGGATAGAACAAATATTTGAGCCTATCCGTCCATTTTTCGGTCTTTTTCAAATCTTTCCAAATCTGTTTGTGTTCGGCAAAGGCAATTTTGAGCGGATTATGCGTTTCTATGTTTTTAGTAAGTCCATAAATAGGTTGTTCTTTTTCCTCTGCGAAAGTGCCAAAAAGTTTGTCCCAAATAATCAAAATTCCTGCATGATTTTTATCTAAATATGCAATATTAGTAGCGTGATGAACGCGATGATGCGAAGGGGTATTGAAAAAATATTCCAAGAAGCCCATTTTTTTTACCGCTTGCGTATGTAAGAAAAATTGATAAATCAGACTTATCGCAATCAGGGTAAAGATAGCGATTGGGTGAAAACCGATAAAAGGCAACCAAAGCCAAAAGAGGTATTTATACAGAAATTCCGTCCAACTCTGACGCAAGGCAATCGCCAAATTGTAGGAAGTAGAGGAGTGGTGGTTAGAATGAGAAGCCCACAAAAGGCGCACCTGATGGCTACTTCTATGATGCCAATAAAAGGAGAAATCGTCGGCGAAAAAAAGGAAAAGCCACGCCCAAGCCTTCGTCAGGTCTATTTCAAATAAGCGATAATTTTCATAAATCCACGAAAAGACAATAAAATAGATAATTTTTGAAAACAAATTCACAAAAACCGAACCTACGCCCATTGCCAAAGAAGCCCAAGCCTCTTTCTTTTCATACCAATTCTTTTTTTCATAGGCATCTAAAAAAAGTTCTATTAAGATAAAAACAATGAAAAAAGGAACAGCATAGCCTACGGGGTCATGCTCGATAAAGTAAGCGAACAGTGTTGGAATTTCCATAAAAATAAAAGCAGATTATATGACTTTCAAGGTTTTAAATGCTATCTTTTTTTTTGAATATTTGGCTAAAACAGAGCGTTATTAGAACGGTCAGGCTATTAAAAAGAGGGATTTTGTTCGTATAATTAGCGTTTCAAAACCAAAAGAAACGCAGATATGTCGTCAAAAGCCTGAACAAAGATAGCAAAAAAAGACGTGAGTGGTCTATTTACAACAAAAATTTACAAAAACCTGATGCGTGTGGCTTGTCGGTGCGCATTTGCATCTGATTTTTAGCGTTTAAAATCACTGCCCCATAGGGCGGCAGGTTTTTATCTTTTTACCCAAAATGTGGCAAAGCACAAAATTTGAAAGGTAGCTTTTAGCCTATTTGCTTTTACCTATCAACAACTTTACAAGTTTTGGTACTAAAAAAAGTAAAAAAAACTTGCGCCCTTTTGGAAAAAGATGTAACTTGCAACTGTTAAAAACGTGCAAAGGCTTGAGCTGCAAAAGCTACCTGCGTTAATCGTACTATCGAAGGGTGAAAAGTCCTTTGGGTACGAAAAAATTTTGGAAATGCGCAAGAAACTGCGTATAACTGCATGTTATTGGCAACCATAAAAAATACAAACGATGAAATTTGACCCGATAAAAAAAGAAGTTTACACAGACAAAGGGGAGTTTATCAAAAAGATGAATTGTCCCTATAAAATGAATTGGGACAATTTAGAACAGTCCACTACAGGATTTCGGAAATGTGCAAATTGTAATCATTTGATAGTGGATACTGAATTGTTAACAGATTACGAACTTCTCAAAATGGTCAAAGAAAATCCCGATACTTGTTTGAAAATTGATTTGAATCAGCAAAACATAAAATTAGTTGCAAATGGCTTTTTGGAACAGAAATAAAAACTCAAACGAGTTGCGTGTTATTAAGACAGCACGTGACAAAGACAGCATAAACACGGCTGCAAAAAACGGCTACCGACCTTTAATTAAAAAGGTTGAACCTTCTGACAAAATACGTTCAAAATATTCTGTAATTCAAAATAAAAAAACAGGAGAGATTGAAGTTATTGGTGATTATCGTATGGGTTTTCGTATGGACAAAGATAGTGAATTTGTGTCTGTAATAGAATGGACTTACTATTATCCTCACAATTTCAATTCTCCATTCGCAGCTTACTTAATACCAAAAGACATAAAAATCGGTGAGCGTGTTTTTATTGAAGACTTGATTGAAGACTATATTGGTACGAGTTGGAATCAAGGCGATACCTACCGACTTGAAAGTTGTGAAGCTATTTGGAACGGAACAGAGTTAGAAATTCAATACGACCCAAAAACAAATCGTTCTGACTTTGTTGGGTAGTAAGAATGGTAGCAGCTAACATTATGTTTGCGAACTGAAAGTCGGCGAAGCCAAAAGGCGAGCTAATGTGCGTAATTTAGACTTTTGTACTTTCTATAAACTTTTGTGCGTAGGGCAATCCCAAAAAGCAAGCTCCCACTTTTGGAACTTGCTTTTTCTTTTTTCGTATCTTTGTGAAAAACAGAAAACTATGAGCAAAAGACTAATCCGCTTCGATTGGGCAGTGAAAAAACTCCTTCGCAATAAAGCTAACTTTGTTGTCTTAGAGGGCTTTTTATCCGAACTTTTATTTGAAGACATCAAAATTCAAAAGATTTTGGAAAGCGAAGGCAATCAGGAAATTGAACAAGATAAGTACAATCGAGTAGATATTTTGGTACAAAACGCTAATAATGAGTTAGTTATCGTAGAGATTCAAAATACGTATGAGATTGATTATTTCCATCGCATGGCGTATGGCGCATCAAAAGCCCTAACCGAAAATTTAAGTTTGGGGCAGTCTTATTCCGAAATTAAAAAAGTAATTTCTGTTAATATCGTTTATTTTGATTTAGGGCAGGGTAAAGATTATGTCTATAAAGGAACAACTAATTTTCAAAGTTTGCGCGAAGAAACTTTTACCAAACAAAATATTTCTGATATTTTTCCCGAATACTACATTATCAAAGTCAATCAATTTAATGACATTGCCAAAGATACTTTGGACGAATGGGTTTATTTTTTGAAAAATAGTGAAGTAAAAGATAGTTTTAAAGCAAAAGGTTTGGCAGAAGCAAAGGAAGTTTTAGATGTTATGCGTCTGAATCAGGAGCAAACTTATGGGTACAATCGTTACTTGGACTACCTACACGTAAAGGCAAGCGAGGCACTTTCGCTCAAAATCCAACAAGAGGAACTGATGGAAAAGAAAGTGGCAGAGGCGAAGGAGAAAATCAGAAAAGATGAAAATTTTAAAAGGTCTGTTGAAATTGCTAAAAAAATGATTTTGGCAGGCTCAAAAGATGATTTTATTTCGCAAATGACTGATTTAACTATTGACCAAATAAAAGCCCTGCGCAATGAAAAAGACTAAAAACTGTGCCTAAGGTCATATTTCTGAACTGAAAGTCGGCGAAGCTATTCGAATAAGAAAAAAAGAGCAAAGCAGAAAATGGTAAGGCATTTTTTTACTTTTTATAAAAAACTTAAAACATAAAAATTTTAAATACAATTCTATTGCACCTTCAAACGGTAATTTTCATACTCATTGATAAGGGCAGAATAGAGCATTTCAGCAACCAAACGCACGCCCTTTGTAGTGAAATGCGTGTAATCCGATTGGGCTAAGGCAGGCTTATTCCTAACCCAACTAACCATCGAATTTTCACCCCCCATAGCCGCATGCAAATCCCAAAAAACACAACCTGCACGCAAGGCTGCGCGTCTTTGTGCCTCTTTTATCGTCTTGACACTGGGAATAGAAGCGTAGCCTGTGCCTTTCCTTTGCGCCCTATCCGAAGTGCTGACGACAATTACGCCCACTTCGGGACTTAAAGACTTCAAAAATTGATATTGTTTGTAAAAAAAATCTTCATACGCCTGTGCGCCCCAGCCGCCGCCAATGTTCACACCAAATTCTACAATAATCAACTTGACATCTAAGGCAGCAAGTTGTTTGCGCCAAAAATCGGCGTTCATGCGCGTAATTTCATCTCCTGCCGAACCGCGCCAAGGAATGTTATCAACGGCAATTCCCGCCTGTCCGTCTAAGGCAACGCCCAAAATTTCGGGGTTGCCTACGCTGCTAAATTCTACCGTCAATTCCTCAAATTTGGCTTGGATAGGAGCTTGATACAAAAATAAATCGGAGGAAGCTGCCACAGTTGTTTCATGCCAAAGACTATCCGTTTTGCCTTTTTGGTCTTTTGTGCGAAGGCGAAAAGATAAGGCAAGCGGCGCGTCGATGCTTCTACCCAAAATTTTTACACTTTCCACCTGCGAATTTTTGACATAACCAATACCTGTATCTTTAAACTTGACCCAAGCCTTGCGCGGATTCTCACCTTTGGGCGCACCCACAGGCGTAAAGCGGTCATATTCGCCCATGATGCCTACTAAATTGTGTTTAGGATTGCTGGGGCTATCGCGATAAGCATATTTTTTCCAATTATCAGAATATTTTGTTATCATAGTTGTACGAATATTGCCCCGTGTATGGACGGGAATTAGCCCAATACCCGAACCCCCAAATCTGCCCTGCAAGCGGTGGCGCAAATACTCGGTTACCCTATCGCCCTCTATTTGCGAATCGCCAAAATGCAGCACACGTACCAATTTAGGCTGTGTTCTTAGCTCGTGAATGGCTTTGAAAAAAGGGTCTAAGGCGTTTGGATTTTCTTCGGCAAATTCCAGCGGCTGCCGCAAAGCCTCTACGGGTTCTGTTTTTTCGGGAATCAGGGCATTGAGGCTATCATCTAAATTTGAAGAAGCCAATGAATCGGGGTTTTTAAGTTTGTTTTCCAAAAACTCACCCTTATCAAGTAGCTTTTCTTGTGCTTTTACATTGGCTTGGGTTTGTGCCAAAAAAGCCAAATCAGTAGCAGGGGCAGCCTCACCCTGCTCTTGCCCCAAATCTTGCAACGAAAAGACGCTAAAAGTAGTATCTTGGGCTATCCTAACCTCGCCGGGCGAAAAAACCATTATCACCAAAGCAATACAAGCAACATAAAAAAGCAAAGTCAGGGCGCGTAAAGGCGGTACAGAGGGCATCTTAGAACCAGTCATCGGTATCAGTGGTGGAAATGAGCAAAAGGGCTTTTGAAAAGGCAAAAATCAAAAATCTTTTTTAGTTTTGCAAATGTTTGGACGCAGACAAGATGCGTCACCCAAAATTAGACCTCAAAACTGTGGTTTTAACAAAAAAGATAGCTTTCCACCTTTTCCAAAAACAAAACATGAAAAAACAAACCGCCTCTTTTCTCTGCCTATGTCTGACGCTCTTTTTTTTCTGCTTCGAAGTAGGAAAAGCACAGCAAAATACACAAAATCAAGACCTTAGCACTACAAAAACGGGTAGTTTATTGCAGTCGGGACCGATGGTAGGCTATTCCGAAATGCTCGAAGTAGGGCTTTGGGTACAAACCAAAAGCAGCGCGAAGGTAGCCATTCGATACCGCATCAAAGGCAGCGACCAGGCTTATTTATACACAGACCCCATTAAGACTACAAAAGATAGCGCATTTGTGGCGCATCTGGTTGCCGACCAAGTAGAAGCAGGGCAAGTATATGAATATCAGCTTCTTATCAATGACGCAATAGAGCCTATTTCCTATCCGCTGACCTTTCAGACCCAAAAATTATGGCAATTTCGCACCGACCCGCCCGATTTTAAATTTGTCTTTGGCAGCTGTTTTTATATCAATGACGAAAAACACGACCGCCCTGGGAAACCTTATGGCAGTGGCACTGAAATTTTGAAGCGCATCTACAACGAAAATGCCGATTTTATGGTCTGGGGTGGCGATAATACCTACCTGCGCGAACCCGATTGGGGCAGCCAAACGGGGATTTTCTACCGCCACACACACACGCGCTCCGCCACCGATTTGCAGCCCCTTTTGGGCAATATGCACCACTACGCCACTTGGGACGACCACGATTTTGGTCCCAACGACTCCGACCGAAGTTTTGCCAATAAACACCTCACCCAAAAGGCTTTTAACGTCTTTTGGCGCAACCTCAATACAAATATGACAGGCGAAAACGACATCGCCTCCTCTTTCACTTGGGGCGATATTCAGTTTTTTATGCTCGATAATCGCTCACTGCGTTCGCCACAGCAATACAAAGGCAGGCGCGACTATTTGGGCGAAAAGCAACTCCAATGGCTCATCGAGGGACTAACTTATAGCAGAGCCACTTTCAAATTTGTAGTAGTAGGGGGGCAGGTGCTTAATCCTTCCGATATTTTCGAAAACTATGCGACCTATCACGAAGAAAGGCAAATTTTATTTGATGAGTTGGAAAAGCAACGTGTCAAGGGCGTAATTTTCCTCACAGGCGACCGCCACCATTCTATCCTAACCAAAATGGAACGCGAAGGCAGCTATCCTCTCTATGATATTACCTCGTCTTCGATTACGGCAGGCTCACATTCGCCCAAAGAAGGCGAAAATCCGCTGCGTGTGGAGGGTACGTTATACGATAAAAATAACTACGTCGTTTTGTCGGTTTCGGGAAAATATAAAGAGCGCGTCTTGAAAATTGCACTCAAAGACGAAACAGGGAAATTGGTTTGGGAAAGAGAAATTTCACAAAAAGAATTAGAATAAAGCAGACAGAATTATCTTTTTGTAGTAATACAGGCGTTGTTACAACGGTAAGAAGGTCAAAAAACGGGGTTTTGTGCTTGGTGCAAACCTGCTGAACCCCCACCCTGCCCTCCCCCCATAGGGGATGGTTCGAAAACAAAATCATTTTTTTTGCATAAATGCAAAAAAAAATGATACCCTATCAAAGCCCCGCCCTATGCAGTAATGTTAAGTTCTGTCAAAAGCCTTGTTTTATCAAATTTGACACGAAATAAAATTTGGTACAGAACCCTATTTTTGGGTCTGAAAATCCTTTTTTATTTCAATCTCACTGCGGACAAGGCAATGCCTTGTCCCTACATTTGCATTTGATTTTTAGAATTTAACATCACTGCCCTATGGGGGCGGGGTTTGAGGTGGGGTGCATTTAAGGCTTTTATCGTTGTAACAACGCCAATAATACAAACTCATTTTTAATATCTGCACCATTTTCGCGATTTATACAAAAAGGACAACATAGTGCGTTGTCCTTTTTGTGTCTAAAAAGCATTTTTTGTCAAGATTCAGAACGCCTAACACAAAGGCTACGGAAAGGCTACGAAAGTGCGACAACCTTTCCGAAAAGTGTAGCCGAAGTACAGTCTTCTATCTGTACTTCTACATATTGCCCTTTTTGATAGTTTTCTTTTGGAAATATCACGACTTTATTAGACGAGGTACGCCCATGCAGATGCTCCTGCGAACGCTTAGAAACGCCTTCTATCAAGACTTTGTACGTTTTTCCTACCATTGCACGATTACGCGCCAAAGAAAGTTTGTTTTGCAAATCAATAACCTCCTGCAAACGCTTTTTCTTGATTTCTTCGGGTACGTCGTCTAAATATTTCTTAGCCGCCAACGTACCGGGGCGTTCGGAATAGAAAAACATATAAGAATAATCATACTCTACCCACTCCATCAAAGAGAGCGTTTCGCGGTGGTCTTCTTCTGTTTCGGTACAAAAACCAGTGATGACATCTGAACTAATGCCACAATCCTGCCCAATGATGCGACGAATGGCGCGAACTCTGTCCATATACCATTCTCTATCATAGGTGCGATTCATGAGTTTCAAGATGCGACTGCTGCCACTTTGTACGGGCAAATGAATGTAGTTGCACACATTTTCGTATTTGGCAATAACTTCCAAGACCTCGTCGGTCATGTCTTTGGGGTGCGAAGTAGAAAAGCGGACGCGCAAATCAGGGCTAATTTGTGCTACCATTTCTAAAAGATTGGCGAAATTAACGCTGCGCAAAGGTTCGGTCATGTCCTCTTTTTTGGTCTTGCGCGGCTGATTTGTCCAGTGGTAGGAATCTACATTCTGCCCCAAAAGGGTAACTTCTTTGTAGCCTTGTGCTACCAAATCTCTAATTTCGGCAGCAATCGAATCGGCAGAACGGCTGCGCTCCCTGCCGCGTGTGAAAGGCACAACACAGAAAGAACACATATTATCACAGCCGCGCATGATAGAAACAAAAGCCGATAACCCATTAGAATTGAGGCGAATAGGTGCAATATCGCCGTAGGTTTCCTCGCGTGAAAGCAATACGTTAATCGCCTTCGCGCCTTCATCTACACTACCCACTAAGGCAGGCAGGTCGCGATAGGCATCAGGTCCCGCTACCAAATCTACAATCTTTTCCTCCTCCAAAAATTTGTGTTTGAGCCTTTCTGCCATGCAGCCCAAAATACCTACCATCAAGTCTGGTTTTTTCTTTTTCAGCGTATTGAGATGTTGAAGGCGATTGCGTACTGTCTGTTCGGCTTTTTCGCGAATAGAACAGGTATTGAGAAAAATCAAATCGGCATCTTCGGGTGTATTGGTAGTGCCAAACCCCTCTTTTGCCATAATAGAAGCGACAATTTCGCTATCCGAAAAATTCATCTGGCAGCCATAACTCTCGATGTAGAGGCGGCGTTGTCCGCTGCTGGCATTGAGGGCAGTGGTTTGAAAAGTATCACAACTTTCACCCTGATTTGTGGTAGCCTCCTTAGAGATAATCTCGATGTCGGATATGATTTCTTTTGGCGTGGAATTGATAGCCTGCGGTTCGAGGTGCATAATATTAAAAGCGGATTGGGGTTTGCGTCTGATAAAGCCAAATTAAGATAGCAAATTTACGAAAAAATTTGCAACAAAAGCCTGCTTTGCTGCTCATCTTTCTCTAATTGTTGTCGTAAGGCAGATAAGCCCTCGTATTTTTCTTCTTTTCGCAAAAACTCGACAAATTCGAGTCGCAATTCTTCGCCGTATAAATCGCCTGTAAAATCAAATAAGTTCACTTCTATTGTCGTTTCAAGATTCGCGCCTATGGTAGGGCGGTCGCCGATGCTCAACATGCCTCCGTATCGTACCTTGCCTACCCATACCCAAACGGCATAGATGCCTTTGGCAGGGATTAGCTTGTCGGCAGAAGGCAAGAGATTGGCAGTAGGATAGCCTAAGGTTCTTCCTATCTGATTGCCCTTTACTACAATTCCACTTAAAGAATAAGCATATCCTAATAATAAATTTGCAAATTTGATGTTGCCTTCCGCTAAGGCTTTTCTGATTTTGCTGCTACTAATTGCCACTTCGTCTAAGGTCTGTTTCGGAATTTCCTCTACCTGAAAGCCGAAGCGATTTCTATTTTGATACAAAAAATGAAAATCTCCTGCCCTATCTTTGCCAAACCTATGGTCGTATCCGATAATAAAATGCTTGGTTTGTAGGCGAGCAATCAAGACTTGCTGCACAAAATCTTCGGGCGAAGTCTGTGCAAAGTGCGAATCGAAGGAAAGCAGACAGAGGTGGTCGATGCCTATCTGGGCAAGTTTAGCCGCTTTTTCTTCTAAGGTATGCAACTGGGCAAGCGGCTGATGGGGAAATAAAATCTTGCGAGGGTGGGGGTGATAGGTCAATAAAACCGTTTCCGCGCCTGCTTGTTGCGCTTTAAGCGCGAGCAACCGCTCCAAAATCTTTTGATGCCCCAGATGCACGCCATCAAACGTGCCTGTCGTCAGAATGGTATAGGGCGTTTGGGGAAATTGGGCGATTTCCTTATGAATTTGCATGTGCTTTGCGAGGGCTTGGTGAAATTGAGCGCAAAGATAGGATAAAATGCCGTATCTTCTAAAAATAATGCCCCGTTAGCCAAAATCTGGTCGGCAGTAAAAATATGGATACAAAAGTAGAAGATTGTAGCAACAAAGCACTATTACAACAGTCAGGCTATTAAAAAAGGGATTTTGCTCGTATTATTAGCGTTTCAAAACCAAAAGAAACACAGATAGGTCGTCAAAAGCCTGAACAAGATAGCAAAAAAAGACGTGAGCGGTCTATTTACAAAAACCTGATGCGTTTAGCTTGTCGGTGGCGCATTGGCAAAGGTAGCTTTTAGCCCATTTGCTTTTACCTATCAACAACTTTACAAGTTTTGGTACTAAAAAAAGTAAAAAAAACTTGCGCCCTTTTGGAAAAAGATGTAACTTGCAACGGATAGAAACGTATAAAGGCGTGGGCTTTGAAAGTTGCCTGCGTAAATCGTATTATCGAAGGGTGAAAAGTCCTTTAGATAATCTTATGAATCCAAAAAATGCGAACTGAATTTCGTATAACTACATGTTGTAAGTAATTTTATAAAATCGAAAATGAACAAATACATTTTAAAAATAGACGTACAGACGAATAAAGTGTTAAGTGATTCTTACACTTTTGTTGGTGATATTTCATTTTACAGAGAAGAAGAAGATGGTAAACCTCCTTATTGTTATTTTCTATCCAAGCATCTTAACGATTTGGAAGCCCCTAAAGAATTATGGGCAAGAAGTTTAGCACTTGTATCTATATATAATGGGGTGAAAAATTTAAGTTTCAATCCTACATCAGAACTTGATAGTCCATCTAATATGAAAATTGTAAGTCTTCATATTTGGGATGATACTTTTGAAAATATAACCCCAAATGATTCGTTCAATATTTCTCAAGACAAACCATTTTCAGATTCATTATTAAATCAGGATTTAACGAAAGGCTTTGGTTCAGTTTCCCAAATAATACATCTTGCCAAGTCAAAAGTTGACGTGCTTAATTTACTATTGCAGCTAGGGAATGGACTTGATTGGGTAAGTCTATATTCAGTTTTGGATTCCATAAAATATTACTCAAAACAAATTGATAAGAAGCAATTTAATAAAATCCTAAAAGTATCAGGATTTACTAACGATAATTTAAAAGAGTTCACTGGTACTGCAAATAACTACGGAATACTTGGTGTAAAAGGAAGACACGGAGTAACAGGCACAAAAATTCCAACCTCTACAATGACTATAACAGATGCACAAAATTTTATTTTAAAAATTAGCAAGACATATTTATACGAAGTTTATGGCTGGAAATAAAAACCACTAGTAACAGCGTTCAAACTCATTAAAGTTAGTCTAAAAATGTGGTATGAAACATAAAAATATTACAAAAAAGCAAGTCCCACAAATAGGCTTGCTTTTTCTTTTTTTCGTATCTTTGTGAAAAACAGAAAACTATGAGCAAAAAACTAATTCGTTTTGACTGGGCAATGAA
>NZ_KE383891.1:0-25322 GCF_000422585.1 Hugenholtzia roseola DSM 9546 | reverse complement strand
AAGGCAAAAGAGAAAATGCGTTACGAAAGTTTGACAGAGGAAGAAAAGAAAATGTATGACCGTTTTCAAGAAAACAAACGCATTGAGAATAGCGTAAGCTACACAGCTAAACAAGAAGAAAAGGTTGAAATTGCTAAAAATGCAATCAAAAAAGGTGCGGATAATCAATTTATCGCAGACATAACAGGTTTAACCATTGAACAGATAGAACAGCTACGTAGTACAAAAGGCTAAAAACTGTGCCTAACATTATGTTTGCAAACTGAAAGTCGGCAAAGCCAAAAGGCGGGCTAAGGTGCTAATTTAGGCTCTTGTACTTTCTATAAACTTTTGTGCGTAGGGCAAGGGAAGTGGTAAAAAATCCCATCTTCGGCAAGTCTTTTCCGTTGTCATCAATTTTAAAAGAAAAACCCTCAAAAATAGCCCAAAATTCGTAACTTTGTGACAGCACATAACGAAATACGACAATGGCAAAGTACATCAATCCCTATACTGATTTTGGCTTCAAAAAACTTTTTGGGGAAGAAGCAAACAAAGACCTTTTGATTGATTTTTTGAACCAACTTCTACCTGCCCATCACCAAATTGCAGACCTAAATTTTCGCAACGTAGAAAGTTTGGCTGATTTATCGGCAGAAAGAAAGGCTATTTTTGATATTCATTGCAAAGCTGTTTCAGGCGAGCGGTTTATTGTGGAAATGCAGAAAGCAAAGGTAAAATACTTCAAAGATAGAAGTTTATTTTATGTAACTTTTCCAATCCGAGACCAAGCCCAAACGGGTGAGTGGAATTTTAAATTAGAGCCAATTTATTTTGTGGCAATCCTTGACTTTGAATATGACGAAGCAGAGGAAAGACGCAAATTTAGGCGTGATGTGGCTTTGAAAGACCAAGATGGAGATTTGTTTTTTGACAAATTACATTTCAAATTTTTACAAATGCCTTTGTTTAGGTTGCAAGAACACGAACTAAAAACCCGATTTGATAAGTGGTGCTATTTTCTGAAAAACTTGGAAAGTTTTGACCATATTCCCAATATTCTCAACGAGCCTATTTTTCAAAAAGCCTTCGGCACAGCGGAATTAGCCAGTTTGAGTGCCGAGCAACGAGATAGGTACGAACAAAGTCTTATTCAGTACCGAGATTTGAAAAGTGCTTTGGAAACAGCTATTGAGGAAAAAGCGGTGGAAATTGCCAAAAATGCCATTTTAGAAGGTGCTGATAATAAGTTTATTGCCAAAATAACAGGCTTAACTGTTGAGCAAATAGAAAAGTTAAGTGTTGAACTAAAAAAACAAAACTGATGACAACAGTATGTTTGCAAACTGAAAGTCGGCGAAGCCAAAAGGCGGGCTAATGTGCTAATTTAGGCTTTTGTACTTTCTATAAACTTTGTGCGTTGGGCAAGGGAAGTGGTAAAAAACCCGTCTTCGGCAAGCCCCGAACCGTTTTACTTCAGGCAGAAAGACCAACACTAAATGAATACTCTCTTGACTTTGACACTTTGTCGGGTTAAGTATTTAATTATCAAGCAGTTGCTTTTTTTTTAGTAGCACTACATTTTGGGCTAAGTATTTGGTTATCAAGTGCTTAGTGGTCATGTCGAGCAGTCTTTTGATTTGTAAATATTTAAGGATTTGTTCCGTGTGATTATTAAATACAGAACAGATATAAAAATCTTCTTTATTTTGTCTTATCTAAAAGCGTTGTTTTTACTGTTTGGGGTAGATTTTTCAATCGTCTGCCCAGCAAAAAATCGTAACCTGCTCCCTTGACTGCCTGACAATTAGCAGCATTTAGCATGCCACTATCGGCTACTACAGTTATTTTATTAAGATTATATAATTGCTTTAATTTATCTATTTCTTTGACCAAAGTATGTCCCTCATACTGATTCCCTGCATACAAGCCGTAGCCAAATGGCAATGCATTTTTGTCTAATAATAATCCTAAAAAACAACTTGTGTTTTACCAATTTTACCATCTTTACTAAAACCTTTCTGACGCAAGGCTTCTTCTACTACTACTTCTGAATCAAAATAAAAGGTCGTAACATTATAAAAAAAATTCTAATTAATAAAATTATTATTATTTATTTTTTTAAAATACTAATTTTTGTAATTCTGTACTATAAAGACTAAGTTTATCTAAATTATGATAAAAATGTTGAAGTGAAACAGACTGCATATCTAAAAAATCACTTTTTGTTTGATAAGTTGCGCGTTTGGAAAGCGGACAAGCCCCCCTTACAAGTGTCAAACTCAAGGGAAGGGAGTTGGAACGCCTAACGCTTCAAAATGCAAGCGAGGCACAGCTTGACCTATCTGCCTACGCCAATGCAGTCTATACAGTAGAAATTCGCACTGAAACTATCCAAAAAGTAGTGAAAGTTGTGAAAGAGTAAGCGCAAAAAGCCTTTCTTAATCCACAAAAAAAGCCACTTGAAAGAGTGGCTTTTTTTGTGGGGTAAAAATCAATTTATCGTACCCGATTGTATAATTGGAAAATTTGCTGCCAAGCCGAGTTTTCTTCTTTGCTTTTAGAAAGTAGTAAAAATTTAAAATAAGTAGTGGTTAAAATAATTTCCTTTAAAATTTGCTTTTCTTTCAAGAAAAAGTACGCCTTATTGCCGTAGGTATGAAAAAGGGAAAGTACGTAGTTTAGATGATAACATAGCTCATTTCTAAAAGCCTCTTTTTCATAGACTAAGTTTGTTCTATTTGCCTGCCACAACTTTTCTATCCAAAGGATTGCTTCTTTTAGCGTTTCAAAGTCTGATTCTAAGGCTCTCTTCGAAATACTTTCATGCAACGCTATTTCTTTTTCAGAGGCAGAAATCTCTATTCTTTCTAACTGTTCCAAATAGGTAGTTCTAACACTTTTGAGCAAAATCTCTCTTTTAAGGGTAGAAATATTTTGACCATGAATACGATAGCGAACTAAAATCTCATCTAAATTAAAAATCTCCTTTTGCCAAGACATGCGTACCCACAAGTGGTAATCTTCTGCTGGTGGTTTTGTAGGGTCGTATTTCAATTTTTTCAAATCAGCACGAAACATAACGCTCGATTGTGAAAAAACATTTTGAAACAAAAGGCGGCAAGCCAAAAGTGAAGGCGGCAAAAAAACATTCATGCGTTTGGCTACAATTTGCTCCCCAAAATACTCCACTGCTCCGCCCAAAAGCCCAATATTTGGATTTTTATCTAAAAAATCTACCTGCTTTTGCAATCTATCGGGCAGAGCGATGTCGTCGCTATCTAAAATGGCTAAGTACTCACCTTGTGCCTCTTCCAAAAGGCGATTTCGCGTGTAGGAAAGCCCACGATTTTGGTCGTTTTGTAAAAGACGAATTTTGTCGCTTTTTTGGGCGTAGACTTGCATAAGTTCATAGGTCTTGTCGGTAGAGCCGTCATCTACAATCAAGAGTTCGAAGTCTTGAAAACTTTGGTTCAAAATGCTTTCTATTGCCTGCCCTATGTATTTTTCAACATTATAGGCAGGCATCATAACCGAAACTTTGTTCATAAAGATATAAATTTTTAGACCCCAAAGTGCCTTTTCACTCGGCAAAAACACGTCCCAAATCCAATTCTAATTCAGGAAATAGATACGCATTGCAAATTTCGTCTTCGGCAAAACGGTTATGCAAAACATATTTGCCTTCCGCATCAAGGACAAATTGTAACAAAACCTGCGTTATCGGATAAACTACCCAATATTCCTGCACACCCGACTCCTGATAGAGTTCGTACTTAGTCTTGACTTCCTTTTTAGAATTGCCCTCCGAAAGAATTTCTATCACCAAATCGGGCGCACCAAGACAGCCGCGCTTGTCTATTTTGTTCTTGTCGCAAATAATACACAGGTCGGGCTGCACAACGGTATAAATATCCTCATGGGCGCGACTGCTTTTTTTCTTGTCCAACAAGCGCACATCAAAAGGAGCGGCATAAACCTCACAGCCTTTATTTTGTTGTTCTAAAAAATTAAACAAACTTGCACTTAAACGCATAGCAATACGCTGATGCCGCGAATTTGGTGCAGGCGACATAGAGAAAATTTTACCCTTAATCAATTCAACGCCCTGCTCAAAATGCCAACGCAAATAATCGGCATAAGAGTATGTTCCGTTTAGGTCTAATTCTGAAAGGTTGGTGATAACTTTTTGCATACAAGCATTTTAAGGTAAGAAAAAAGTTTCTTCAAATCGTTTTTCACTCGGCAAAAACACGTCCCAAATCCAATTCTAATTCGGGAAATAGATACGCATTGCAAATTTCGTCTTCGGCAAAACGGTTGTGCAAAACGTATTTGCCTTCCGCATCAAGGACAAATTGTAACAAAACCTGCGTTATCGGATACACTACCCAATATTCCTGCACGCCCGACTCCTGATAGAGTTCGTACTTGGTCTTGACTTCCTTTTTAGAATTGCCCTCCGAAAGAATTTCTATCACCAAATCGGGCGCACCAAGACAGCCGCGCTTGTCTATTTTGTTCTTGTCGCAAATAATACAAAGGTCGGGCTGCACAACGGTATAAATGTCCTCATGGGCGCGACTGCTTTTTTTCTTGTCTAATAAGCGCACATCAAAAGGAGCGGCATAAACCTCACAGCCTTTATTTTGTTGTTCTAAAAAATTACCCAAACGAACATGCAGCCTACTCGATATTCTTTGATGCTCTGAACTCGGCGCAGGCGACATTGGGAAAATTTTACCCTTAATCAATTCAACGCCCTGCTCAAAATGCCAACGCAAATAATCGGCATAAGAGTACGTTCCGTTTAGGTCTAATTCTGAAAAGTTGAGAATGGTAGGTTTCATTTTTTAAAATTAAGATTTTAAAAAGATTAGATTAAGACTTATCCGAAACGGCTACCTGCATTTTTTCCTTAAAATAAGCCAACGTCCGTCGCAATCCTTCTTTTCGGTCTATTTGTGGCTGCCAACCCAAAATTTGCTTGGCAAGTGTGATGTCGGGACGACGCTGTTTGGGGTCGCCCACGGGCAGGGGCTTGTAAATAATAGGCTGTGCCGTACCTGTAAGTTCTTTGATTTCTTGGGCAAATTGTTGAATGGTAATCTCATCGGGGTTTCCAATATTGACGGGTAGGTGATAGTCGCTTAGAAGCAGCCTATAAATGCCTTCTACCAAATCATCTACATAGCAAAAAGAGCGCGTTTGGCTGCCATCTCCAAAGACGGTAATAGGCTCATTTTGAAGGGCTTGCGACATAAAACTGGGCAGAGCGCGTCCGTCGTCTAAGCGCATACGCGAGCCATAAGTATTGAAAATGCGAACAATGCGCGTTTCTACGCCATGAAAATTGTGGTATGCCATCGTGATAGCCTCCATAAAACGCTTCGCCTCATCATACACGCCGCGCGGATTGATAGTGCTTACATTGCCAAAATAGCTTTCAGGCTGCGGATGCACTTCGGGGTCGCCATAAATTTCCGAAGTAGAAGCAACCAAAATTCGCGCCTTTTTCGCCTTCGCAAAACCTAAAAGATTGTGCGTCCCCAAAGCCCCTACTTTCAAAGTCTGTATCGGAATTTTGAGGTAATCGATGGGCGAAGCAGGAGAAGCAAAATGCAAGATATAATCTATTTTTTCTGCCACATGTACAAACTTGGTTACATCATGATGATAAAATGTAAAGTTTTCAAGTGGGAAAAGATGCGCAATGTTGTCTAAACTTCCCGTCAGAAGGTTATCCATCGCAACTACTTTATAGCCTTCTTTGAGAAACCTATCGCAGAGGTGTGAGCCTAAAAAGCCCGCCGCACCCGTAATTAAGACTGTCTTCATGTGTATTTTTTTTGCGAAAATAGGAAAAAAGCGCAACTTTGCAAAAAAGTAAGCAATTCCATCAAATCTGACGACCTACTCCATTCCCTATGAATATAGAACTCCAACTTCAAACGGCTCTTCAAACTGCCTTTCAAAGCCTTTATCAACTCGCCATTGCGCCCCCTGCCCTACAAGCTCCTCGCAAAGATTTGGCTTGCGACTACGCCATCACCACCTTTGCATACGCCAAAGAATTGAGAAAAAACCCCGAAGAGGTAGCCCAAAATGTAGGTCTTTTTCTGAAAGAAAATACAGAAATTGTAGCAGAAATTGAAGTAATAAAAGGATTTTTAAATATTACGCTTTCCAAAGCTATTTGGGCAAAAACGCTGCAAACGTTGGCAGAAACCGATATTTTTGAAAATATTGCGCCCAAAAATGAAAAGGTAATGGTAGAATATTCTTCACCTAATACCAACAAACCGCTGCATTTGGGGCATTTGAGAAATAATTTTTTGGGCTACTCGGTTTCTCAAATTTTGAAAGCCGCTGGTTTTGAAGTAATGATGGTCAATTTGGTAAATGATAGGGGGATTCACATCTGTAAATCTATGCAGGCGTATCTTTTGGAAGGTAAAAATCAGACTCCGCAAGAGTTGGGCATCAAAGGCGATAAGTTAGTGGGCGATTTTTATGTGCGTTATGATAAGATTTTTAAAGAACAAGTACAAGAATTGATACAAAAAGGCAATACACAAGAGGAAGCAGAGAAAAAAGCACCTATTTTATTACAGGCGCAAGATTTATTGCGAAAATGGGAACAAAACGACCCTGACACTGTCGCCCTTTGGGAGCGCATGAATGGCTGGGTGTACGAGGGTTTTGCCCAAACCTATCAGACCATTGGTGTTACTTTTGATAAGTATTATTACGAATCAAATACCTACCTACTGGGCAAGGATTTGGTAGAGGAAGGTTTGAAAAGTGGTTTGTTTTTTAAAAAAGAAAACGGCTCTGTTTGGATAGACCTTACCGCTGAGGGCTTAGACGAAAAATTACTCCTGCGTGGCGACGGCACTTCGGTTTATATAACCCAAGATATGGGAACAGCCGACTTAAAGTTTAAAGATTTTCCTATGCAAAAATCTATCTATGTAGTTGGAAATGAGCAAGATTACCACTTTAAAGTCTTGCAACTGATTATGAAAAAGATGGGTAGAAGCTACGCCGATGGCATTTATCACCTCTCCTATGGCATGGTAGAATTGCCACATGGCAAGATGAAATCGCGCGAAGGAACAGTAGTAGATGCAGATGATTTGATTGCAGAAATGGTACAAATCGCCAAAAAAGGGACAGAAGAGGCAGAGTTTGCCAAAAGTGAAGATTTGAGTATCGAACAAAAACAAAAACTATATCAAGCCTTAGCCTTAGGCGCATTGAAGTATTACCTGCTCCGCGTAGAGCCGAAGAAAAAAATGCTTTTCAATCCCGAAGAGTCTATTGATTTTCATGGCAATAGCGGCGTTTATATCCAATTCAATCATGCCCGTATTCGCTCGATTTTGCGCAAAGCAAAGGCAGAAAATATAGATTTTTCTGCATATTTGTACCAAAACCTTACAGAGCTTTCGAGCATAGAAATAGAGCTGCTCAAAATGCTAACCCAATATGCAGCCAAAATAGAGGAAGCGGCACAAAACTATGCCCCTTCGGTAGTGGCGAATTATTTGTACGAAATTGCCAAAACATTTAGCCGTTTTTATAGCGAACATTCTGTTTTGGGTGAAAAACAGGAAGCAAAACGCGCTTTCCGCTTGGCTCTCATTCAAAAAGTGGGACAGTATTTATACAATTTGGGAAATCTTTTAGGCATGGAGATGCCCGAAAAAATGTAGTCTTTTCTGCTTTCAAGTCAGGCGTTTTTCAAACCCCCTTGTTTTTCAAATGCTGCCTATTTTGAAAGACTTGGGGCTTTATCCCTTTGGTCGTTTTTTAAAGCGGCTGTTTTTTTATTTTTTTAGTATGCAAGCCTACAAAAAAAGTATGCAAGCCTCATTTTTTGTGTTAAAAAAAACTAAATTGCAATCTTTTTTTAACAAATTCGTATTTTTCAGCCGATTTATGCCTATCTTGCTGCACTGATTCACAAAAAGCACCTTGAATAAAAAAAACAGAAAATATGTCTATTATTTCGCTCCCGCTTTCCCGTTTTGAAGTTATGGAACACGTAGGGCAGTATGTCGATAAGATGCTCGACCGCTTTTTGCGCCCTGTGGAATTGAATTGGCAGCCTGCGGATTTTCTGCCTGATGCCAGTTCGCCTGTCTTTTTTGAGCAGGTGAAAGAACTGCAAGAACGCGCCAAAAGTTTAGCCTACGATTTTTGGGCGGTACTAATTGGCGATATGATTACCGAAGAGGCATTGCCCACCTATGAATCTTGGATTATGGCGGCAAAAGGCATAGACCAGATGGATGCCGAAAACCCTTGGGTGCGTTGGACACGCGCTTGGACGGCAGAGGAGAACCGTCATGGCGACTTGCTCAATAAGTATCTCTACCTTTCGGGGCGTGTGGATATGAAGCAAGTGGAGGCTTCTACGCAGTACCTCATTCGCGAGGGTTTTAGCATTGGCACAGGAAACGACCCTTACCGCAATTTTATCTACACTTCCTTTCAGGAATTGGCGACTTATACTTCTCATCAAAGGGTAGCAGAATTAGCCCTACAACACGACAATCCACATTTGGCAGAGATGTGCCAGACGATTGCACAAGACGAGTACCGCCATGCCTATGCGTATATGGCGTTTATCGAGCGTGTGATAGAAGCCGACCCCAACGAGGCTTTGGTAGCTTTCGAGGATATGATGCGCAAAAAAATCGTGATGCCTGCTCATTATTTGCGCGAGATGGGAGTCAAGATTGGCGATACCTTCAAGCACTTTTCAGATGCTGCCCAGCGTTTGGGCGTTTATACGGCAGAAGATTATGTTCAGATTTTGGACATTTTATTAGAAAAGTGGAAAATCGAGCATCTCACAGGGTTAAATGAAAAGGGCGAAAAAGCACGCGACTACGTACTGACCCTACCTAATAGGCTCAATCGTATCGCTTCGCGCCTCAAAATCGACCAACTTGAATATAGGTTTAAGTGGATAAGATAGAATTTTAGTGCCATTCTTTTGAAAACACTTGTTTTTTTAGTACAAAAGGCAAGTGTTTTTTTATACCCTACTTTTTAAGGCTCTTTTTCGGCGGCTAATAAAGTCGTTCTAAACTTTAAGTATGCTAAAAGCACAACTTTTTTTCCATAAAAAACCGTTTTCCGTTTGGAAATGTAGGAGAACTTTTGTAGGTTTGTGGTGAGCGTGGCTTTTAGGTAGATGTGTCATTTTAGAAAAAGCAGGCTAAATGCAAAATTTATTAACTTTGCAGAAACAGAAATCAAAGATGAGAACACACCATAGCATAATCAACGGCGACAGCAGGGTAATGAATGACCTTAAAAATGAAAGTGTGCATTTAATTGTTACTTCGCCACCTTATTGGCAGCTCAAAGACTACGGAACAGATAATCAAATTGGTTTTCACGAAAGTTATGAAAACTATATCAATAACTTAAACTTAGTTTGGGCGGAGTGCCATCGCGTTTTACACAAGGGTTGTCGTTTGTGCATCAATATTGGCGACCAATTCGCAAGAGCAGTCTATTACGGGCGTTACAAGGTCATTCCTATTCGCACCGAAATTATCAAATTTTGCGAAACTATCGGCTTTGATTATATGGGGGCTGTGATTTGGAAAAAAGTAGCCACGATGAACACATCGGGAGGCGGTGCAGTCATGGGCAGTTTTCCGTATCCACGCAATGGAATTTTGAAAATTGATTACGAATTTATTTTAATTTTTAAAAAACAAGGCAATGCTCCCAAGCCAAGCAAAGCGCAAAAAGACCTTTCTGCCATGACTACCGAAGAATGGAACGAATATTTTAGCGGGCATTGGCATTTTTCAGGGGCAAAACAAGACCAACATTTGGCAATGTTTCCCGAAGAATTGCCTAAAAGATT
Organism: Hugenholtzia roseola DSM 9546; assembly: GCF_000422585.1. Taxonomy (NCBI): domain Bacteria; kingdom Pseudomonadati; phylum Bacteroidota; class Cytophagia; order Cytophagales; family Bernardetiaceae; genus Hugenholtzia; species Hugenholtzia roseola. The sequence continues at coordinate 15,448 of NZ_KE383891.1, read as the reverse complement.
GATTAAAATGTTTTCGTTTGCAGGGGAAACCGTTTTAGACCCATTTTTGGGCAGTGGCACAACCGCATTAGCTGCCAAAAATCTAAATCGCAATTCAGTAGGTTACGAAATTAACTCTAATTTTATTCCGATTATTCGCCAAAAATTAGGCGTAGATACGCAAGAAATTTTTGAAAAACCGAGTTTTGAATTTCTTACACAAAAAACTTTTGAGGACGATTTTGAGCAAAAAATTCAAAAATTGCCCTACATTTTTGTAGATACGCACAAATTAGACAAAAAAATTGATGTAAAAAAACTACAATTTGGTTCAAAAATAGATGAAAACAGCCCAACTGAAAGAGAGGAGTTATTTTCAGTAAAAGAGATTATCAGCCCTGAATTGGTAAGACTCAATAACGACTTAATTATTCGTTTAATTGGTGTAAAAAAAGACGAAAGAAAAAACGGAAGTGCTACGGAGTTTTTGAGAGAAAAAACAAAAGGGCAAAAGGTTTTCTTGCGTTTTGATAATATTAAACATGATAGCGAAAACCATTTGTTTGCGTACTTATATTTACAAAATAAAACTTTTCTTAATGCACATTTGATAAAGAAAGGTTTTGCATTGGTTGATGAAAGTGTGAATTTTAGGTATAAAAATAAATTTTTAAACCTATTGCAATCCCAAGTAAGCGAATGAAAAAGATAAAAATAACCAATGATAAAATTACTTCTTTGCTCACAGCAGAAAGCCCAAGTTTCCCGAAATACGCTACCCAAATCATCAATTTGGCAAACCAAAATGCGGGCGGAACAAAGCCAAAAGTAGTTGGGCAAATGAGTGATTTGATACAGCAATTTGAGGGCAGCGGATTTAAAAAGTGGGAAGAATGGTATTTGGCACAGCACCCAAACGCCATTCAGAAAGCCACCGAAAAAATTGTGGAAATGGTAGAGAATCTCAAAGACGCAATGACCAAAATAGACCAAGAAATGATTGAAATGTGGGTGCGCGATTTAGTCATAGTCAAAACTTTTGTGGGCTTAAAATTCCAAGAGGCAATTTTAAAAGCAGTGGCAGACGAGCTAAAAACAAACTATCGTTTAGCAGAACCCGAAGAAGAAAGCAAAGGTATTGACGGTTTTGTGGGCAGTCAAGCAGTGAGCGTAAAGCCACAAAGTTACGAGGCAAAAAATGCCCTTTCAGAGCAGATTTTAGTTCCAATCATCTTTTATGAGAAAATGAAAGATGGTATAAATATCTACTTTGAAGATGGTCTGCTAACGAACAAATAAAATAACTATATGCAACACTTCATTTACTAAAAAAATGTTAATTTAAAAACTTTTTTTGTAATTTATACAAATTTCCTGCACTGTGGTTCATGCACTTTAACCCTCCTTTACAAACATTTTTCCTTCGTTTTTCTTATCTTTGCAAAGAGAATTTTCAACTATAAAAAACCATGAGCAAGCGACTAATCCGTTTCGACTGGGCAGTAAAAAAACTCCTTCGCAATAAGGCGAACTTTGTTGTGTTGGAAGGTTTTTTATCCGAACTTCTTTTTGAAGACATCAAAATTCAAAAGATTTTGGAAAGTGAGGGCAATCAGGAAACAGAGCAAGACAAGTACAATCGCGTCGATATCTTGGTGCAAAATGCTAAAAATGAGCTTGTTATCGTAGAAATTCAAAATACGTATGAGATTGATTATTTCCATCGCATGGCGTATGGCGCATCAAAAGCCCTAACGGAAAATTTGAGTTTAGGGCAATCTTATTCCGAAATCAAAAAAGTAATTTCTGTCAATATCGTTTATTTTGATTTAGGACAAGGTAAAGATTATGTCTACAAAGGGACAACTAATTTTCAAGGTCTGCACGAACACGACCTTTTGCAACTTTCAAACAAGCAAAAAGAAACTTTTGCAAAGAAAAATATCTCTGATGTTTTCCCCGAATATTACATTATCAAAGTCAATCAATTTAATGACATTGCCAAAGATACTTTGGACGAATGGGTTTATTTTTTAAAAAATAGTGAAGTAAAAGATAGTTTTAAGGCAAAAGGGTTAATAGAGGCAAAAGAGGTTTTAGATGTCATGCGTTTGAATCAAGAGCAAACGTATGGCTATAATCGCTACTTAGATTATTTACATATAAAGGCAAGCGAAGCACTTTCTTTGAAAGTTGAGGCAGAATGGAGGGCTAAAAAAGAAAAAGCGATTGAAATTGCTAAAAATATGTTGGCAGACAACGAAACTAACGAAAAAATAGCAAAATATACAGGCTTAACTATCGAACAGATAGAAGCCTTACGAAATGAAAAATAACATTTTTTCAATTTAAAAAAATAAAACCATGAGCAAAAGACTAATCCGCTTCGACTGGGCAGTAAAAAAACTCCTTCGCAATAAGGCGAATTTTGTTGTGTTGGAAGGTTTTTTATCCGAACTTCTTTTTGAAGACATCAAAATTCAAAAGATTTTGGAAAGTGAGGGCAATCAGGAAACCGAGCAAGATAAGTATAATCGCGTCGATATTTTGGTGCAAAATGCTAAAAATGAGCTTGTTATCGTTGAAATTCAAAATACGTATGAGATTGATTATTTCCATCGCATGGCGTATGGCGCATCAAAAGCCCTAACTGAAAATTTGAGTTTAGGACAATCTTATTCGGAAATTAAAAAAGTAATTTCTGTCAATATCGTTTATTTTGATTTAGGACAAGGAAAAGATTATGTCTACAAAGGGACAACTAATTTTCAAGGTCTGCACGAACACGACCTTTTGCAACTTTCAAACAAGCAAAAAGAAACTTTTGCAAAGAAAAATATCTCTGATGTTTTCCCCGAATATTACATTATCAAAGTCAATCAATTTAATGACATTGCCAAAGATACTTTGGACGAATGGGTTTATTTTTTGAAAAATAGTGAAGTAAAAGATAGTTTTAAGGCAAAAGGTTTGGCAGAAGCAAAAGAAGTTTTAGATGTCATGCGTCTGAATCAAGAGCAAACGTATGGTTATAATCGCTATTTGGACTACCTGCACGTAAAGGCAAGCGAAGCACTTTCTTTGAAAATTCAACAAGAGGAACTAATGGAAAAGAAAATAGCAGAGGCGGAGCAGAAAGTGCGGAAAGATGAGAATTATAAAAAAGCGATTGAAATTGCTAAAAATATGTTGGCAGACAACGAAACTAACGAAAAAATAGCAAAATATACAGGCTTAACTATCAAACAAATAGAAGCCTTACGCAATAAAAAATAATAGTTTTTTAAAAAAAATAAAATTTAACTAAATAGTCCAAAAACTGCCTAATGGCGCAAAAAGCCCCCCCAAAGTCCTTTTTTTGGTGATAATTTCGTACCTTAGCAGCAGAAAAAGAGGAAAGGATTTTATTCCTACCTTAACAAAATGATACGATAAAAATAAAACCATATAAAGATGATGGTAGGAATTATTATGGGTAGTCAATCCGACTTAAAGGTCATGAAAGAGGCTGCCGAAGTGTTGGAAAAATTGGGCGTACCTTACGAACTGACCGTAGTGTCGGCACATCGCACTCCCGAAAGAATGTTTGAATACGCCAAAACTGCCTATGCGCGTGGCTTGCGTGTCTTGGTAGCAGGGGCAGGCGGGGCGGCACATTTGCCCGGCATGGTGGCTTCCCTTACTCCCCTGCCTGTGATTGGCGTGCCAATTAAATCGTCTAATTCTATTGACGGTTGGGATTCGGTGCTTTCTATCTTGCAAATGCCTTCGGGTGTGCCTGTCGCGACAGTGGCACTCAATGGAGCGCAGAATGCAGGCATCTTGGCAGCGCAAATTTTGGGCGCACATGACCCAACACTCTTTTCACGCTTACAAGATTTTAAGCAAGAATTGGCACAAAAAGTAAATGTTTCTATTGAAGCAATAGAGAAACAAGGTTGGCAAAAAATGCTCGAATAAGCTATTTCCTACGGCTTTTGGGCAACCGATTCTACCTTTCGCCTTTTCTTAGTCCTATCCTAATAAAAAAAGGCGAAAGGCAAAGCAGACCGCAATTTATTTGGCAAAAAACGTCTTATGTACTGTATTTGAAAAAATAACCTAAAAAAAGGGTGAGTATCGCCCAAGATTCGGGAAAAAATATTATTTTGTGCCAAATACAACCCCGCATCTATCACGACAAATATTTCCTAATAAAAAAACTGCAATAATTATGAGTACGGTTGAAAATCTTTACAAGCAAAAATGGGCAGAAGTAGAGTTCGATAGCGATAAAAATGCTATCGTCGTACATTGGAATGGCTTTGTGAGTATCGAGCAATTTAAAGAAACGATGCTCAAAGCCTTAGACTCCTTTTACGAAAAAGACGCTACGCATTGGCTTATAGACCAAACAAACCGCCAAGCCGTCCATCCTACCATCAACGAATGGGTCATTGAACAATTTTATCCTATGCTTATTGATGCTGCCAAACCCAAGTCGCGTATGGCAGTAGTGGTTTCGAAAGACGTTTTCGGGCGTTTTAGTATGCGAAACCAAACCGACGGACTCTCTACAAAGTACGAGGGTAAGATGATTCCCTACCAATATTTCAAGTCGGTAGCCGAAGCCTCCGAGTGGCTCGATAGCCGCTATTAAAGCTGTGCTACCTGTTTTTTTGCAACTTTTATCTCCTCATTCAATCGTTCCTCCTTTTTGCTATGACCGCCGATATAACTCCCCAAGAATTGAAAGAACGCCTCGAAAAAGGCGAAACGCTTTTTGTCCTCGATGTACGGGAAGTACACGAATTTGAAGAAGACAACCTCAAAGGCAAACTCATTCCTTTGGGCGAACTGCCTTCACGTCTTTCCGAAATTGAACAGTGGAAAGAAAAAGAGCTAATTGTGCATTGCCGTTCAGGGGCAAGAAGCGCGACGGCTAAAAAATATTTAGAATCGCAGGGCTTTACACAGGTGCGAAATCTTTTAGAGGGCATTTTGGGCTATCGCAAGGTATAGGCACAAGATAGGGGCGCAAAGATGGGCAAAAAATACAGCCGTAGGTCATATTTTAGCCCAGTTTAGGCGAACTTGTTTCTATGTTGCGCCGACTCTGCTATGCACAAGGAGGCGATATAGTACCATACTGTATCGCTTTTTGCTATGTTCCTTTGGCTATCTTTTTTAGATACTTTTACGCTCAAAAGTATGCTTTTTGTATTAAAGTTTATGAACAAAAAAGTCTTGTAGCGTAGTTTTTAGACAAATAAATCATAAACAATACTTATTTCATCTATTTATCTTGCCAAATTTTCTTTTTGTATGAAAAAATACGCTCAAATTTTGCCTAAAAAATTCACCTTTTTATTGGCTACGCTGTTTCTACTTTTTACAAATAGTTGCGACAAACCTCCTTTGGAAATAGTGCAAGACCAAGGCAGTGCGTATCTACCCTTAGAGTTGGGACGTTATGTTACCTATCAAATAGACCAGACGGTTTATGAATTAAATCGCGAACCTTATCAGGTTAGTTTTCAGTTGAAAGAAGTAGTGGCAGAAAGTTTCCAAACCGAAGGCGGACTGCCTGCTTTTCGCATTTTTCGCTACAAAAGACCCAATAGTTTCGAAAACTTCCAACTCGATTCGGTTTGGGTAGTCAGAAAAGAACCACAAGCAATCGTGCGCGTCGAGCATAATCAGGCTTATGTAAAATTGCGCTTCCCCGTTAGTGAAAATAAAACTTGGGACGGAAATGTATTCAATCCCTTTCCTACTAAAAATTATCGCTTGGTGCGCATAGGTGAGGCTTTTTCAAAGAGAGGGCAAAATTTTAACCCTACTCTCACCCTTATCGAGAGTGCCGATTCAAGCCTCCTTTTCAAAGACGACCGCTATGAAGTCTATGCCCAAGAGATAGGCAGGGTCTATAAGCGCACTGAAACGCTTATCTATTGTAATGACCCTGAAAGCAACTGTTTTGGGCAAAAAATCATAGAGCGCGGCATGATTGCAGAAGAAATCGCGATTGATTTTGGAATAGAATAATTTAAAAACTTTTTTGGGACAAGGCAATGCCTTGTCCCTACCATTTACACCTAATTTTTGGAACTTAACGCCACTACTTTGTGGAGTCTTAAAATTTCACCTGCATTTTTTTGCCTACCTCTTCCAAATCTTTCCAAACGCTTTCTAAAAGTGGAATACCCTGTTTTTGGCGGATTTTTTCTATTTCGCGTTCTATATCGCCCGGGATAAGGACAGGTTCAGATTCGGTAATGGGCGTGGCGGCTCTAAAACGGCGAATCCAGTTGTCCATGTGGCTTTTAAATTCTTGGGCGGGGCGGAAAGCATCTACACGCATCGCACCTAAGAAATGCCCTAATCCTTCGCCTACAGGGTCGGCAGGCAGGGGTAGGAAGCTCACAAAGGGAGGTGCCCAAGGTCCGTAGCCTGCACCCGACAAGACGGCAGAAAGAATATCGACCATCGCACCCAAACAGTATCCCTTGTGGCTGCTTCTTAGCGTATCACTACCCAAAGGAAGCAAAGCACCGCCCTCTTTAAGGGCATGGGCGTTGGTAGAAGTTTCGCCGCTTTTGCCCTGTACCCAACCTTCGGGGGTAGGCAAATTTTTGCGCTGCAAAATTTCGAGCTTGCCGTTGGCGGCGGCGGCAGTAGCAAAGTCGGCTACAAAAGGAGGTTCTTCGGCGGCAGGAATGGCAATGGCGATAGGATTTGTACCCAACATGCGCTCCTGTGAATGGGTAGGCGCAACCAAAGGGCTTGCGTTTGTCATCGAAATCCCAATCATATCCTTTGGCAAGGCAAGCATGGCGTGATAGCCCGCTATGCCGTAATGGTTCGAGTTGTAGATACTGACCCAGCCTGTTCCCACTTGTTCGGCTTTTTCCATCGCAATTTGCATGGCTTTGGGGGCGACAACCAGACCAAGCCCTGCCTGTGCATCAATTCGTGCTGTAGAAGGCGTTTGGTGTACTATCTTAATTTCTGCCTTCGGATTGATTCTGCCCACTTCCCAAAGGCGTAGGTAGCCCGAAAGACGCGCCACGCCATGCGAATCGACACCACGCAAGTCGGCAGAAAGCAAGACTTCCGAAGCCAAATGCGCATCAGATACAGAAAAACCCATGCGCTCGAAGATAGCCGTCGTAAAATCGCGAAGTTGGGAGTAGGAAAAGGTAGTAGTGGAGGTAGTCATTGAAAGGAAAAGAAAGTAAAATCTACTTTGAAATCTGCTATAAGGGCTTTGAGGTGCAAAAGCACAACACAAGACGACAAAAAACTTCAAACCCTAAACGTTCAAGGGGCTGCCTCAAAACGCTTAGGGGTTTCAAAAGGGGAAATTTTTAAGGCTTATTTGCCTTGAAATTGGGCTTTTCTCTTTTCTAAAAAGGCAGAAGTACCTTCTTTAAAATCCTGTGAGCGGCAACAATTTGCAAAGGCGTTGGCTTCGGTTTGGTAGCCATTTTCTAAGCCATAAAAAGCATTGATGCTGCTAATAATTTGCGCCATAGCGATAGGAGCTTTTGCCGTTAGTTGCTGCATAAAGGCTTCGGCTTTTTCCAAAAGTTCGGCTTGTGGATAGACGTAGTTGAGCAACCCCCAAGCAAGGGCTTCTTGTGCCGAAAACATATTGCCTGTCAGGGTTAGCTCCATTGCCTTGCTTTTGCCTACATATTGCGTTAGGCGTTGCGTGCCGCCATAGCCCGGAATGATGCCCAAATTGATTTCGGGCTGCCCAAATTTGGCATTTTCAGCCGCAAAGCGCAAATGACAAGCCATTGCCAATTCACAGCCGCCCCCTAAGGCAAAACCATTGATGGCTGCCAAGACAGGTTTGGGACAGTTTTCTATTTTTTCGAAAACTGCCTGCCCATTTTCGGCAAACTTGCGGGCGTGCATTTCATTGAGTTGGGCAATTTCGGAAATATCTGCACCAGCGACAAAGGCTTTGCTTCCTGCCCCTGTCAGAATTACGCCTTTGATGTCTTTGTTGTCATAGACTTCGGTAAAGACCTGATTGATTTCCTCGATGGTCGCGATATTGAGGGCATTGAGTTTGCTTTCGCGGTTGATGGTGATATAGAAAATCCCATCTTTGAGTTGGGTGAGTAGGTTTTGATATGCCATAATGTTTCGAGATGTTCCCGATTTTTCCGAAAGGGAGATGAAGGTTGGATAGTGGTCTGATTTGGCTTCAAAGATAGGCTATCTTGCAGGATTTGCCAAATTAGAATGACACCAAAAAGGAGAGCCAAATTTTATTTTGCGTCAATTTTTAACCTTCATAAACTTCATCTTGTGTGATTTTGGCTACTACCCAGCCGAAGTCGCCTGTGGAAATTTTGGTATCGCAATAGCCACAAATGGCAGTTGCGCCGATTTTATTAGCAGGCGCACCGCAGTTGGGACACTGTTTGAGGCTGATAGAATTGGGGTTGTTTTTGGCGGCTGTGCCACGCAAAAATGTCCAATATTCACTGTAAAGGCGCGGTTTTTTATCGTTTCCGCCCACTACTTTTCCACTTGTATCGGTTACAAAATCCAGACAACCTGCAAAAATGCGCACCGTAAAACTTTGATAGTAGTGGTCTAAATCTATGCGAGCTAATTCTACCTTGCTCACACTAAGGTTTTGCAAATTAGGCTTCAAATGTTGCGCTTTGTAGTTTTCCAACCAAAAACCATTGGCTTCGAAAAGCCTATCCGAAACCAGATGACGCACCGAACCCCAATTCATCTCTTCCCACGCCTTGTAAATGGTTTCAAAGGTAGGAACGACGACTTCGCTTTTGAAGCTATTTTCAAATTCCGACCAATTTTGCAACTGATTTGCCTGCATAAAGGCTTGCTTCTTTGCCTCCAAATCGGGTTGAAAGAGGGTAGGAAAGTCTGTGCCTACTTCTTCTTCGTAATGTGCCAAGCCTTCGGGTGTAAATTCTTCTTTGGATAAAACTTTGGTTTTCTTGACAAACCAATTCATATCGCCTGCCTTTACCTCTGTATGGCAGTAGCCACAAGTCCCTGCGTTGGTAAATTGTGCAGGTGCGCCACAGCTGGGGCAACTAACCTCGCGCATTTTATTAGGCTCTAAGGAGAGTTTGCCTTTGGGACGGTTGAAAAGCCATCTTTCCACTACGATATAGCGCGTTTGGCTTTGGTTTGCAAAAGTAGTCGTATAATTTGCTTCAATATCCACTACCAAGCCTTCTATCTCTGCCATTTCTATCACTTCTTTGATATAAATGCTACCCACGACAATTTCCGAAACACGCGATTTATTTTGCAGGCTCAACATAGCCGCAACTTCTTGTGGCTCAAAAAAAGGCGAAATGTTTGAGAAACTTGCCTTGCCATAGTGCAGATGGTAGTTGTGGAAAAGCGAACTTGCGAAGTCTAAAAATACAGACGAAGAAAAGTAGGGGTCGCGCGTTTTGAGTTGTGCAATTCCCGCTTCTACTTCCTCGTAGTGGTAGGCGCGAATGGGTGCGTCGGGTTTGATGGTCTGGACAATTTCACGCTCCTGCTTTGCCACAGCGTTGTCGTCGTTTTGGATAATGTAGGTAACAAACATGGCGATAGCATACAAAACCACTACCCCAAAATTAAGTAGAATCAGCGGAATGAGCAATCCGAAAAATAGGCTACCCAAGATAAAAAATACCCCTATGGCGCGTACCACGGTTGCCCTTTTGGGCTTGAACATCGATAAACCGCTAATGCCTAAGATGATTCCAATAATCAAAACGCCATAAAATCCTGCATCTTCATCTGTGGTATCGTCATAGTCGTAGCTCGAAGTATTGCCGCTATAATTAGACCCTGCACTACTCGAACCGCTTCCGTAATTAGAACCCGAAGACCCCGAACCCGACGAACCAGAGGAAGACGAACCAGACGACGACCCCGAAGAATAAGACCGCGAAGGTGAGGAATAAGAAGAACGCCCACTCGAAGAAGAACCAGAAGACGAACCAGAAGATGAACTCGAGGACGAATAGGAGCGCGAAGACGAAGAACTGCTACGCGAAGACGAACTCGAAGAAGAGCGGAACGACCTACCACCACCTGGACGCGCTTCCGTTTTTTCTACCCAATCGAAATGAAAAGTCAGCAAAAAAAGAAGGCTACCCAAAAAAAGGAATCGCAAGACAAAAGGCGTGTAAAATTTCAGTTTCATTTTTGGTGCAATTTAAAAGTTAAAATATTTTAAAAATTATATCTTAAAAAAGGCTACAAATCAATCTCGATATGGTCATCGAGTTCGTTGAAATCGTTTTCTACCTGCGGAATAAAATTGGCAAAACTATCTTCAAAAGCAAGCAGGGCTTCGAGCAGTGCCTTTTCTAAATCGGGAGCATCAAAGATGGCATCAAAACGCGCTTGCATCTGCGCCCAAACATCAGCAGGGATAGCCTCCTTCGCGCCTCTATCGGGAAGCAAATAGACCATCTTTTCGAAGGCAGAAACAAAGATAAGCAAGCCAATTCTGCGCTCGGTTTCGTGAATATTTGCCTTCTGAAACAAAGCACGCGCATAGCGTTCTACTTGGCGGCGTTGTGCCTTTTTGCCTACTATTTTTCGGTGCAAGGGCTTGATGCGCTCGGTCAGGACAAAGCCCAAACCAAAGGCAAGTACGACAGCAGCATAGAAGGTAAAATCGCCGAAGACCCAATGCGAAAACATCAGAAACGAAAAAACTAAAAACGCCGAAGCAACGCCTACTTTCCATGCAGCGTCTATGTAGGTGGCGGAGCGGGGCTTGGCAATCAAGACCAGCTCGATGTGCGATTTTTGCTCTATTTGAGCGACGGCTTTTCGCAAATCCGTTTGCATTTGTTTGGAAAAATAAGCCATATCTTGAAAAAGATGGGAAAAAGATGGGGAAAGAGTTGGTAAAAAAGAGGGGGCTTCAAAAGTTTTCTAACCTCAATAAACAGAGAAAAAAGAAATTTTCCAAATCCTTTCTTGCCATTTTGATACCAAAGCGGTCTTGAACTTCTCTAAGGCTTGCAAAAACAAAATTTTGGCGTTATTTTTCAAACCAAATCGCAGCAAAAAGCAAAGGAGCGACTTGCCTCTGCCGCTTTTTATTTCGTTTTTCTATCACTTCTTAAAACAATTTTCATAGCCGACTCTTTATGCACCATTTTCACTCTTTTTTCCAAAAACTTTTTCTCTTTGCCTTACTTTTTACCTTCGGTATGGCAAAAATAAAAGCCCAAGACGCGCCCAAAACGAAAAAGGCTACTGTTCAGCTTTCGAAGCAGCAGCGTTTTTATGCAAACCGTTTGAGAGAGGCTTTGCGGCAAAAACAGCAAGCCGACCTCGCCCAATTTCGCGCCCAAGCTTTGGCGCAAAAGCAAGCGCGAAACCCTTTTGAACTACCCGACGACCCAAGCCGAATCGTAGGCGGACGCGACGCACAGGCAGCAGAAGTGCCTTGGCAGGTTGCTTTGGTAGGAAATGGCGCAAGCAATAACTATCAGGCGCAATTTTGTGGCGGTACGATTATCGACCCAATTTGGGTGCTGACGGCGGCACACTGTTTAGAAGGTACAAATCCGCAGGACATCAAAATTGTGGCAGGCGTAGTTTCCCTTACCCAAGATAGCGGACAGGAACGCACCGTTACCCAAATCATTATACACCCTAACTACAATGCCGCTACCAGCGAAAACGACATCGCCCTATTGCGCCTAAGTAGCCCCTTAGACCTAACAGACCCCAATGTGATGGCGGTGCGCTATGCCACACCTGCCGATTCCAATGCAGGGCTTACTGATGCAGGCGTGATGGCTACCATTTCAGGTTGGGGCAATCAAAGCTCGACAGGGCAGGTTTCTACCCCTATCTTGCAAGTGGCAGAAGTGCCGATTGTGTCTAATCAAGATGCGAATATTGCCTATCAGGGTGCGATTACGGAGGTGATGTTGGCAGCAGGCTTTTTAGAAGAAGGCGGCGTAGATTCCTGCCAAGGCGATAGTGGAGGTCCCCTTGTGGTGGAAGATGGCGCAGGGAATTGGATTGTGGCAGGAGTTGTGAGTTTTGGCGAAGGCTGTGCCTTGCCCGATTTTCCCGGTATCTATGCGCGTGTTTCGATGTTTGCTAATTGGATAGCCGAAAATCTCAATAGCAATCCGACGACAAACAACAATTTAGACCTTGCCTTGCTCAATGTAGTGGATAACCTACCTTTTGGCGGCTCTTTTGCCACTTGTCAGGGTACTTTGCCCGAATTAAATGCCGCTGTGGTTGTTTTCAATAAAGGGCGCAATCCGATTACAAGCGCGACTTTGAGCGTGCGTCTGGGGCAAACCGAAAGTAGCCTTAGCGAGGTCATCAATCGCCAAGTAACTTTTAGCCCTGCCCTCGAACAAGGTGCGTCTGTGGTAGTAGATTTAGGCGTTTTGGGGCTTTCTATGGGCGACAACTTCGCAGAGATGGAAATTTTCGCGCCCAATGGCAGTGCCGACCAAGCAAGTCAGGACAATTTACTAACCAAAGCCTACCCCGTTTTGGAGGGCTATCTGGTAAGCGTAACTTTTACTTTTGATAGAAATGGCGCAGGTCAGAATATTTGGGGGATTCGCGACGAAAATACAGGTGAAATTGTCTATGTTTCTAATAATTCCGAACCCTACAACCAAACTTCGGGCAGCATTACCGAAACTGTCTGTTTGCCCGCAGGCGACTATGGCGTTTATCTCTTCGATTTCAATGGCGACGGCTTCCAAAGCTCTACTGCCGCTTTGCAACTAAGCGTTCCTACTCAAAACGGACTTTTAGAAATTATCCGATTTACGGGCAGCGAATTTGGTTCGCAGGCAGCAGGCTTCTTTTCCCTACCTTTCAGCGGAACGCTTGCCGCCGATTTAGCCTTTGCCAGTGATGCCTTGTATGCTTGTCAGGAAAGTATTAGTGTGGGCGTGTTGCTCAATAACGTTGGCTCACTACCGATTCAGTCGGCACGCATTAGGGTAGGCGAAAATAATTACGATTTTACAAATCTTTTTATTTCGAGTGGAAATGCACAGGTGCTTACGATTGAAAATGTAGCGGCTACTTTGCCCGTACAAACCATTTCCGCCACCTTGTTACAACTCAATGGCACCGATGTAGAAACTGATGCTGCGACGACTACCCAAGTTTTGCGCCTTGCCAAACCCTTGGAATTGGGAGTACGCCTCAATGCAGACGACTATCCCGAAGAGAGCGGCATGCTGATTTTTCGTGCCTTGTCGGGGGGTGAAGAAACGCCTTGGGCTACCTTGACAAACTTTGTAGAAGCCAATGCCGCCAACGAGCGTGCCGTCTGTATAGAAGAAGGCACGTATCGCCTGATGCTCTTTGATAGTTTTCAAGATGGCATAGAAAGCAATAATCCGCTTGAATTATTTTTGCCTGATGCTGAAAAAAGTGTTTTTGCTCGCATCACAGAGGGCAGTTTCGAGGCAAGTACAGAGATAAGTTTCAAAATGCTCAACACGCCTTCTAACCTTCGTTTTGGCGCAGGCAATGTGCTTACTTGGGAGGATAACGCTGCCTTAGAAAGCGGTTATGTAGTAGAGCGAAGCACGCAAGCCGACCGCAATTTTGCACCTATCGCGACGCTTGCCGCTAATACAACCACCTACACTGATGCCAACGCACCAACAGGCAGGCTTTTTTACCGCGTGCGTGCCACAGGCGAAAATGCCCTTTCGATGCCTTCTAATGCTTCTGAAAATACAGTTACAGGTTTGGCAAATGAAAAATATGCACAACTGGTGAGTCTTTTCCCAAATCCTACCCAAGACCAAGTAACCATTCGCCTTCCAGAGGCTACCGTTTTAGAGGTACAAGGTGCAATCCTAACTGATTTGGTAGGCAAGACACATTTTTCTTTCCAAGTGCAGGAATTGAAACAAACGCTTGCCATCAAAGGCTTAGAGGCGGGCTTGTATTTGCTACAAATTCAAACCGATAAAGGCTTGATTGTTAAGAAGTTGATGATACAATAAGTCTGATTAGATGTAAAATCCTTAGCCTTGCTAATTCTTTGCGTATTAGTAAAGCTAAGGATTTTTCTAAAATTGGATTAGGCAGATGTAGCGACAAAGCCTGCCTTCTCCGCAGGGCAAAATTGAAAAATTTTGTTGTTTCATTCGTGCGTAGTTTGGACAACGCGGAGCCTTGTCCCCATTTTGGTACTACAAAGCGCGAAGCAAGAGCTTCGCGCTACTTTTAGCGTCCATCTTCATTCAAAACCTGCGTATATTTTTTCAAAAATTTAAACACAAAATAAAAAATAGTGCTACCTATAAGCGCGTAAGTCCATACGTCATATTGCAGGCTAAGGGTGCGCGATTCGAGATAACGCGCTAAGTATTCAAAAAAGGCAATGATGATAAAAATAGCCCAAATGCCGTTCTTTTCTTTTTTCAACACTTTTTTGATACTAAAAGGATATTTTGCCTTTTTGAAGTTGCCAAACTGTGGCACAAAAGCAGGAGTCTGTGCTGCCCAATCGGTGTAGCTTGTACCAAACTTGCGGCGCAAAAACTGTTCTTCGGCAAACATAATGCGCTCATAATAAACCCAATACACAAAAACAAAGCTCACCACAAACCAGAAGTTCGCTACCAAAATGGCTGCGCCAAGCCACATAAAGAAGTTGCCTAAATAAAGCGGATGACGCACCATAGAGTAGATGCCTGTGCTGTTGAGTTGTTCGGCTACTTGCCCTTCGGCGGTATTGCGTCCAGAGGTATTTTTGGGCGTGTGTCCCACAGTGTAAATGCGGATTCCTAAGCCCAAGAGCGATACAAACAAACTTAGGTAGGGAATCGAATCGGGAGGAAGGATAGAGAATGGGTCGGTAGAAGCATACGTTCTTTGATATACTTTTTCGTATATAAAAACAATAATACCCACAACCATAATCAGTAAGGGCAGATGACTGCGGTAACGAAAGAGGAAATTCCCTTGCGTTTCCATTTCTTCTTGTAAAGCCATATTTTTTTTAGGTGTCTTTGTAGGTGGATTTTTCGAAATGCAATCCTTTTTAATAGGCTGCAAAGGTAAGATTTTTTTAAAAAAAGTGAAAGAGCAGGCTAAAAATGTGGAGGGGCAGATAAGTCTATTTTTTTGTTTTTTTTAATAGAGTTTATGAATAATTATAGCCGTATGACTTTTCTTTTTAGGGCAAAAGTTTTCCTGAAATTGTATAGTGCTACGGCTATGGTGAATACGGTTTCTTTTGTTTTGTCTATGTAAGTTCTGATTCGTTCTTTGACAATTCGTAATGCTTTTAGGTGTGCAAACGCATTTTCTATTCTTACTCTTTCTTTACTTTGTAGTCTATTTTGAACTTTTTGTATTTTGGTAAGTTCCTTATTTTTGGGCTTCTTGTGGGGCATAATAAGTGTTGTTTGTGGAAGTTTCCAGCCATAAAACCCTAAATCTGTTAATAAAATACACTTTT
>NZ_KE383890.1:49414-58852 GCF_000422585.1 Hugenholtzia roseola DSM 9546 | reverse complement strand
TGCACCAAAACGACATTTTAGAACCTACTATTTTACAAAGGCAGAATTTTAAAGTAGAAAAAGTAGCAGACCTATTTCCAAAATATTATATTTTAAAAATCAATAATTTTAATGATATAGCCAAAAATACACTCGACGAATGGATTTATTTTCTCAAAAATAGTGAGGTAAAAGATACTTTTAAGGCAAAAGGTTTGGATAAAGCAAAGGAAAAGTTACGCTATGAAAGTCTTACAGATGAAGAAAAAAAGATGTATAATCGCTCTGTGGAAAATCGCCGAATAGAAATGAGTGTCGCCTACACAAAAGAGTTGGAACTCAAACATAAGGAATGGGAAGCCAAGCAAGAGGAAAAAACTGAAATTGCGCGGAATTTGATTTTGGCAGGTTCAGCAGATGATTTTATCTCTAAAATAACAGGTTTAACGATTAAACAAGTAGAGCAACTGCGTAATGAAACAAAGAAAAACTGATTACAACATTATGTTTGCGAACTGAAAGTCGGCGAAGCTAAAATGTGGCAGATGCGCTAAATTTGGGCTTTTTTGCGTTCTATAACCAAAAGGCAAACTCCCAATTTTGGGACTTGCTTTTTATTTTTTTGTATCTTTACAAAACAAACAAAAAATAATAAAAATATGAAAACAGAAAGTGTTAAGCAATATTTGAAATCTTACAAAGTATTGACAGACAAAGAGATAGATGATTTTATTCAGCTATTGACCTATAAAGTTTTAAAAAAAGCAGACTATTTTATGAAAGAGGGAGAAACTTGCAAGCAAGTAGCCTTTGTCTTGTCGGGAAGTTTTCGTTCCTATTATATTTCCGATAAAGACGAAGAAATTACTTATTGCATTACATTTCCAAATAGTTTAATGACAGCTTATTCCTCTTTCCTAACAGCAGAGCCAACACAAGAAAACATACAGGCAATAACAGAGGCGGAGCTACTAATCGTTCAAAAAGAAAAATTTGAAGCGTTAGCCCAAAAAAGTACGAATTGGCTCAACTTTTTGAAAATAATAGCAGAGCAGCAATATATCGAATTAGAAAAAAGAATATTTCAACTGCAAAAAAGTGAAGCAGCAAAACGGTACGAAAATTTGATGAAAAATCAGCCCGCTTATTTTCAAAAAATACCCTTACAATATTTAGCTTCTTATTTGGGTATTTCGCAGAGGCATTTGAGCAGAATCAGAAAGGAGCATACTTTTTAGACATTTGTCCTATCGCGGCAAACTATTCTGTTCTAATTTTGCCACTCAAACCTAAAACTTGAAAAATGGCAAAAAAAATATTGCTTATCAATGGACACCCCAATAAAGATAGTTTCAACTTTGCCCTTGCAGAAGCCTACAAAAATGGAGCGTTGGCAAGTCGGGCAGAGGTAAAGGAAATCGTCGTTTCAGATTTAAAATTTAGTCCAAATCTTGAATTTGGCTACCAGAAAAGAACTACCTTAGAGCCAGACCTTTTGGAGTCTTGGGAAAAAATCAAATGGGCAGACCATTTGGTTTGGATTCACCCCGTTTGGTGGGGTGGGCTTCCTGCTATCCTCAAAGGCTTTATCGATAGGCTTTTCCTGCCGGGTTTTGCCTTTCAATACAGAGAAAATTCGATATTTTGGGATAAGTTATTGAAGGGAAAAACTGCGCGTATCATCACGACACTCGACCAGCCAAGTTGGTACTATTGGCTCGTTTATGGCAGACCCAGCGTGAATCAATTGAAAAAAACAACGCTGCAATTTTGTGGAGTCAGTCCTGTTAGGGTTTCCTATTTTGGAATTGTCAAAAATTCAAAAGATAGCACAAGACAAGAATGGATTGCCAAAGTAGAGAAAATGGGCAGACAGCAAAAATAAAAGCACCGCTTCGAGGCTTATTTGGCGTTTAAGTAGGTACTTAAAAAGCCAAAATATGTGCTATTTTCTGATTAAAAACGGAATAAAATTTGGTTTAAGTCAGTTTTCAAACGAAGGACAGGGCAGTGTTGCCTTGTCCTTAATAGCACTGTGGCAAGCGTCAGACTTAGCCTTTCAGTTGGCTTTTTCGGAAATAGAAGGTATCTTTGCGCTTGCTTAAAGAAGTTCTTTACATTTTCCACAACCTTATGAGCGACGCTATCAAACACGAGTGCGGCATTGCCTTTATTCGTTTGCGAAAACCCTTGGGGTATTTCATTGAAAAATATGGCACGCCCGCCTACGGCATCAATAAGATGTTTTTGCTGATGGAAAAGCAGCACAATCGAGGGCAAGACGGGGCAGGGTTAGCGAGCATCAAACTCGGACTTGGGCAGGGCTTGAACTACATAGACCGCCTGCGTTCTATCAACGACCAACCCATTACACACATCTTTAAAAAAGTAGGTGAAAAGTTTAATGCCGCTCAAAAAGCAGGAGGCGACCGCTACCTAAGCCAAAAGTGGGTCAAGGAAAATGTGCCTTTTGCGGGCGAACTCTTGTTGGGACATTTGCGCTATGCAACCTTCGGAAAGAGCGACATCAGTGCCTGCCACCCCTTTCTTAGGAGTAGTAATTGGCGAAGTCGCAACCTACTGATGGCAGGCAATTTCAATCTGACCAATGCACAGGAACTTTTTGGGCGATTAGTAGAATTAGGGCAATACCCTTGGGAAAAAGGCGACACCATTACGGTCATGGAAAAAATCGGACACTTTTTAGACTTAGAAAATGAGCGTTTGATAACCCAATACAAAAACGCCTTTCCCGATGTTTCCAAACAAGAAATTATAGAAAAGATAGAGAAAGAAATTGATTGGCAGGGATTATTAGAAAGAGCCTGCCGCGATTTCGACGGAGGTTATGCTATGGTCGGCATGACAGGCAACGGCGATGCCTTTGTAGTGCGCGACCCCTCTTGTATCCGCCCTGCCTACTACTACGCCGACGAGGAAGTGGTAGTGGTTGCCTCTGAAAAACCTGCCATCAAGACGACTTTCAATGTGGAATATACCGACATTCGCGAGTTGGGAGGTGGCAACGCGCTCTTGGTCTTATCCGACGGCAGCGTTACGGAAGTTCCTTTTGCGCCGCCGATGCCAAAAAAATCGTGTAGCTTCGAGCGCATCTATTTTTCGCGTGGTACAGACCCCGAAATTTACAATGAGCGCAAAAACTTAGGGCGTTTGCTTTGTCCGCAGGTCTTGGAAGCGATAGAATACGATTTAGAAAATACAATTTTTTCTTATATTCCTAATACTGCCGAAACTTCTTTTTTGGGTTTGGTAAAAGGCATGGAGGCTTTTTTGATAGAAAAGCGCACCCAAACGCTCAAAGAAACCGAACTTTCGGAAGAGCAAATTCGCAAGATTTTAAGTTTTCGTCCGCGTGTAGAAAAGTTGGTGCTGAAAGATACCAAGATGCGCACTTTTATCACCGAAGACCAGCAGCGCGACGATTTAGTGGCGCACGTCTATGACACTACTTATGAAATTGTACGAAAAGGCGTGGATACGTTGGTGGTCATCGACGATTCTATCGTCAGAGGCACGACTTTGGAGAAAAGCATCTTGAAGATGTTGGACAGGCTTTCGCCTAAACGCATTGTCATTGTGTCTTCCGCGCCCCAGATTCGCTTTCCCGATTGTTATGGAATTGATATGTCTTTGCAGGAGGAATTTATCGTTTTCCGCGCTCTTTTAGAACTTTTACGTGAAACCCATCAGCTCTACAAATTGGAAGAGGTCTATGAAAAATGTCAGGCTTCGATGGAATTGCCCATCGAGCAGGTAGAAAATCACGTCAAGGAATTGTACCAACTCTTTGATTATGAGCAGATTTCGGATAAGATTGCGCAAATGATTTCGAAAAATATCAAAGCCGAAGTCAAGATTATTTACCAAACGGTAGAAAATCTGCACAAAGCCTGCCCCAATCATACAGGCGACTGGTACTTTACAGGCGACTACCCCACAGCAGGGGGGCATCGCGTTGCCAATCGCGCCTTTATGAACTTTATGGAGGGTAAAAAAGAACGCGCCTACTAAATTCGCATCTATTCAATTTTAGTACAATCTTAGTACAAATATGATTTCCGTAGCGAGGGGTTTGCAAACCCTTCGCTTATTTAATATACCTATTTTTTTATATGCAAAACTATCACACTCTAATCCAGACCATTTTAGAAAGTGGAACGGACAAAGCCGACCGCACAGGCGTTGGCACAAAGTCAATTTTTGGCTATCATTTGCGATACGATTTGAGCAAAGGCTTTCCCCTGCTTACAACCAAAAAAACGCACTTCAAAAGCATTGCCATCGAGCTACTTTGGTTTCTTCGGGGCGAAAGTAACATCAAATTTCTCAAAGAAAACGGCGTAACTATTTGGGACGAATGGGCAGACGAAAAAGGCGAATTAGGTAGGATTTATGGCGTGCAGTGGCGCGAATGGGGCTTAAAAATTGACCAAATTAAAGACTTAGTAAAGGGTCTAAAAAACAACCCTGATAGCCGTAGGCACATTGTTTCGGCGTGGAATGTTTCAGAGATAAACGAAATGGCTTTGCCCCCCTGCCACATTCTTTTTCAGTGCTATGTAGCCAACGGCAAACTTTCGCTTTCTATGTACCAAAGAAGTTGCGACGTATTCTTAGGATTGCCTTTTAATATTGCAAGCTACGCGCTTCTTACGCACATGTTGGCGCATGTTTGTGGCTTGCAAGTTGGAGAGTTAATAATCAATATTGGAGATGCCCATTTGTACCAAAATCATATTGAGCAGGCTAAATTATTGCTTACACGCACCGAATTTCCCCTGCCTACGATTGAATTAGACCCCAGCATAACGGATATTGATGCTTTCAAATATGAGCATTTCACCCTAAAAAACTACCAAGCGCACCCTGCTATTAAGGCAGATATTGCGGTTTAGGTAGGATTTTGAGTGGAAATTTGTATTTTTGTAAAAAGTCTGATAAGTTCAACCCCAAATTATTGCTTCCAGATGAATGATACTTTTAACCATTTGCTTTTTGTCATAGATGCGCAATACGATTTTTGTCATCAAAAGGGTGCTTTGTATGTGCAGGGAGCGCAGGCGGATATGGAGCGTTTGGCAATTTTTATAGAAAAAAACGGTTCGCACCTCGACCATATTATCGCAACCCTCGATACGCACCATATACACGACATCGCACACCCCGATTTTTGGGAAGATGCGCAAGGCAATCCCCCCGCTCCCTTTACGCCTATTTCGGCGGCAGAGGTAGAAGCAGGGAAATGGAAGCCGCGCTTCGAACCCGAAAAAACCTTGCGCTACCTGCAAGATTTGGAAGCACAGGGCGAATTTCCGCATTTTATCTGGACGCGGCATTGCATAGTTGGTACAAAGGGCGCAGCCTTAGAAGATACTTTTGCAACCGCCCTACAAAAATGGGCAAAAGAGCAGCGGAAAAATTTTCAGACCGTAGAAAAAGGACTATATCCTTTTAGCGAACACTTTGGCGTATTTCAGGCGCAAATACCCGACCCCGAAGTACCCTATACACAGACCAATTTTGCCCTCCTACAAACTTTGGCACAATACCAAACGATATGGATAGCAGGACAAGCCAAATCGCATTGTGTGGCTACAAGTTTGAAGCAAATCTTGGATTTTGCCCCTCACTTGGCAGAGCGATTGGTAGTCTTAGAAGACTGCATGTCTGACGTTGCAGGCTTAGGACACTTGGGAAAACCTATCTATGAACGCGCCAAAAAAATGGGTGTTAGGTTTGCTAAGGCTACTGAATTGGTTTTGTAAATGATTAACATTAAACTATTTGTCAATGTAGGGACAAGGCATGCCTTGTCCGAAGTTGGATTGAAATAAAGTGGTGGGTTCTCAAAATAGGCTTTACACCCAATTTTATTTTGTGCAAAATCTGACAATACTTTGACCATACAAGGATTTTCATAGAAATTAAGATTACTCCCTTTTCTTGTCTCCAAATTTTATTCGGCTACAATAAAAACATATTTTAAGGCACTTTAAGAGAAAAAAAAGAAAAAAAATTTCGCTTTTAGGCTTTTTTCTGCGTTTTTTGCAAAAAAAAGCCTTTGCGCTTCTATAATATTTGGCGTTAGTTAGGATAGGCATTTGGCGAAATGAAAAAAAAATAGGATTTTTGGCAAAAAGAAGACAAGGACAGCGCAAAGTTCCTTTTCTGGTTTCCCATTCATTCAAACACAACGTTTTATCCCACCCAAGATATGATTATTGGCGTTCCAAAAGAAATCAAGACCGATGAGAATCGCGTGGCTCTTACTCCTGCGGGAGCAGCCGAATTAGTAGCCCATGGGCATACCGTTTATGTAGAAAAGGAGGCAGGTTTTGGCAGCGGTTTTCCCGACGAGGAATACGTGCGCACAGGAGCTAAAATCCTCAATACGGCGAAAGAAATTTATGACATCGCCGAGATGATTGTCAAAGTAAAAGAGCCGATAGAGCCTGAATATAAGCTCATTCGTGAAAACCAACTGGTCTTTACCTACTTCCACTTTGCCTCTTATCAGCCCCTTACAGAGGCAATGATAGACTCTAAGGCAGTTTGTCTTGCGTATGAAACAGTGGAAAAAGCCGACCGTTCCCTACCACTTTTAGTGCCTATGTCGGAGGTAGCAGGGCGCATGTCGGTGCAGCAAGGCGCAAAATATTTGGAGAAACCCATCAAAGGGCGCGGTATCCTTTTGGGCGGAGTGCCGGGTGTCAAGCCTGCCAACGTCCTTATCTTGGGAGGCGGTATCGTTGGTACGCAGGCAGCGAAAATGGCAGCAGGCTTAGGCGCGAATGTAACCATCATGGACGTAAGTTTGCCTCGCTTGCGCTACTTAGACGACATCATGGCAGCTAACGTAACAACCTTAATGTCAAATCGTTACAACATTGCGCAAGCTGTTACGCAGTCTGATTTGATTATCGGCGCAGTTTTGATTCCGGGTGCAAAAGCTCCTCATCTTATCACGCGCGACATGCTCAAAACGATGCGCCCCGGTACGGTTGTCGTCGATGTGGCAGTAGACCAAGGCGGTTGTATCGAAACCTGCAAGCCTACGACGCACAGCAACCCAACTTATATCATCGACGACGTGGTGCATTATTGCGTGGCGAATATGCCCGGTGCAGTACCCTACACTTCCACTGTGGCACTTACCAATGCAACACTTCCGTATATGCTTCAATTAGCTAATAAGGGTTGGGAACGCGCTTGCGCCGAAAATAAAGAATTGCTCTTAGGCTTAAATGTGGTCAAGGGCAAAGTCGTTTATCAGGGAGTCGCAGAGGCATTCGACCTACCCTACACGCCTGTTTCAGAGGTCTTGAATACGGCGGCTTTGGCATAATCTCAAAATTATTCTCTTTTTACCCAAATATTTAGTCAAAAGCTTAGTCAAAACTTTGATAAGATAATTATCAAAGTTTTGACTATTTATACCATGAAATCTAACCCCAAACATAAGACAGCACTCCTGATTTGGATAGCCGTCTATCCCAGCATTACAGTTCTTTCTTGGTTATTAGAAGATATTTTAGTTTTATTGCCTATTTATTTACGCACACTTTTATTGACGCTTATTTTAGTCCCGCTTGTTGTTTATCTACTTTTACCCTTGCTCACGCGCTTGTTACAAAAATGGCTTAATACTTGAAAAAATAAGATTTTTTTCGTTTTTGTTTAACTTTTTTTTATTTTTCACGCTTTCAAAACCCTATAATCTTCAATATTTTCTAACTTTGCAATATCTTAACGTACCCAAATCGTATTTGTATGGATTTTGCAGCTTTCGTTCCTGATTACCTCAAAGATTCGAACCTCTATTCGGTAGTAGTTACAGATTTAGATGGAAATTACGTTTTTGTTAATAATTTTTTTAAAAAACGATTTTCTTTTCTACAATCTTCTTTTATTGGCGAATCTTCTCTAACAGCAATTTATGAGGAAGACCATTTGCGTTGTAGGGAAACGGTGGCACTATGTTTTCAAAATCCCGACAAAACTATTCGCGTGCGTTTGCGCAAACCCGACACAACGCCCGACGATTTTTATTGGACAGAATGGGAATTTAGTGTCTTAAAAGATGAAAATCGGCAGCCTTTGGGGGTGATGTGTATCGGTTATGACCTGACGGAAACAGAGCGAGCCAGCCGTTTGGCACAAGAATTTGCACAAAGAGTTGAAACAATTATAGAAAGAATTACAGATGGTTTTTTTGTAATTGATAGAAATTGGAAATTTATTAAGATTAACCAAATCGCTGCTGAGGTCTTATGCACAGATAAAAGTGCCATCATCGGCAAATCTTTTTGGGACTTCTACCCTGATACTGAGGCGTATCGCTACCCTCAAAAATTTAGGGAGGCGATGAATGAAAACAAAGCCGTTTATTTTGAGGATTTTCGCCCCGACATACAGCAGTGGTATAGTGCCGCCGCTTATCCTTCGGAGGAAGGGCTTACGATTTTTTTTCGCAACATCACACAGGAGCGGGAGGCGCGAGCAAGGTTAGAAGATTCAGAGAAAAAACTACAAGCCTTATTCAATAGCAGTCGTGAAAGTCATGTCTTGGTTTCGCCTCTTGGTATAATATTGAGCTTTAATAAAGTAGCCGAAAAAATTGCGTATTCTTTTTTTAAAAAAGAACTGAAAGAAGGAATAAATATCAAGGAGGTGCTACCCCCTAATAGCATTGAGACTTATGAGCGTATTTTACCTCAAACCTTAGCAGGAAAAACAACGACAATACAACTTATTAGACATTTAGAGGATATTCCTGTCTGGTTTGAGGTTACTTATCGTCCTGTTTATGATAAAAAAAATCAAATTTTAGGCATCAGTATCAATACACTTAATATTGATGAGAAAAAACGTGCCGAAGAAAAGATAAAAAAACAAAATGAAATTTTAAAACAAATTGCTTGGGAACAATCTCACAAGGTAAGGCAGCCTTTGGCGAGCATTATGGGGCTTGTTGGTTTATTGACCGAATCAGGCACGTCTTTTTCAGGCGACGAGCAGACCTATTTGCGCCACCTTCAAGAGGCTGCCGAACAATTAGACCAAATCATTCATAGTATCGTATCCAAAACAGAAGGTATGGATATAAAACCACCTTCTATTAGAAGAAAGTTATAGATTTTAAAATAAATTTAAGTTTTTTATATAAATATTGTCTTCAAAAAGAGTAAATATTCAAAATATATCGAAAGTGGCACTATCGAGTGCTGCCTCTTTCAAACTTATTGCTCTTTTTTCGTATCTTTGTAAAAAACAAAAGACCATGAGTAAAAGACTAATCCGTTTCGACTGGGCAGTAAAAAAACTCCTTCACAACAAGGCTAACTTTGTTGTGTTGGAAGGTTTCTTGTCTGAACTGCTCTTTGAGGACATCAAAATTGAAAAGATTTTGGAAAGCGAAGGCAATCAGGAAACCGAACA
>NZ_KE383890.1:0-48209 GCF_000422585.1 Hugenholtzia roseola DSM 9546 | reverse complement strand
ACTTTGGACGAATGGGTTTATTTTTTGAAAAATAGTGAAGTAAAAGATAGTTTTAAGGCAAAAGGTTTGGCAGAAGCAAAAGAGGTTTTAGATGTCATGCGTCTGAATCAGGAACAAACTTATGGTTATAATCGCTATTTGGACTACCTGCACGTAAAGGCAAGTGAGGCACTTTCTTTGAAAATCCAACAAGAGGAGCTAATGGAAAAGAAAATAGCAGAGGCAGAGCAGAAAGTGCGGAAAGATGAAAAATATAAAAACTCTGTTGAGATTGCGAAAAGCCTTTTCACTACAAGTTTGACTAATAGTGAGATAGCCAAACACACGGGCTTAACCATTGACCAAATAGAAGCCTTGCGAAACAAAAAATAACATTTTTTCAATTAAAAAAAATAAAACAAAACCATGAGCAAGCGACTAATCCGTTTCGACTGGGCAGTGAAAAAACTCCTTCGCAACAAGGCTAATTTTGTTGTGTTGGAAGGTTTTTTGTCCGAACTTCTTTTTGAAGACATCAAAATTACACGTTTTTGGGTGTGTGATTTTTTACCGTTTTGTTTGTCCGCTCCTATTTGGGAGAAGCGGAAACACCTGAGTTTGTAAAAAAAATTGGACATAGTGGCTCTGTAATTTTGATTGAGTAGATAATTTGAAAAATGATTGTACAAAGTTTATATAACTGCAATGTACACCGTAAAATAACAATTTTCTGACTTTTTTCGTCAAAAAACTTCTTCTATTTGGAAATTTGTCGGGAATTTTGTAAGTTTGAGATAAAGTAAAAGGTTTAGTTGTTTTTTGTTTCCCTTTCTTTTGAATCTTTAATACGAAAAATTATAAAAACTTTCTTTAATAAATTATTTAAAATGTAATAATATGAAAACACTTATGTTGATTTTTATCTTGTTTAGCCTATTTTTAAATGCTCAAGAAAAAATAGTTGGTATTTATCAAAACGAACTTGGTGAGTGTTTAGTTTTAAATTCAGATAACACATTTGAATACACTTGGAAATTAGACCTATCTTCAAGTTGGAATGTAGGGACGTGGCAAATTAAAGAAGATAAATTTATTTATTTAAAAATAAATGAAATTAAAGATACTTTAATAGTTAAAGATGAGTTAAAAATGGTTTTATCTTATGATAAAATTTCTAATACAATCTTACATAATGAATATATAACTAATATTGTTTCTTCTGGAGGACAGAGCAGAAAACTCCCCCCTAATAGGCTGTTATTTAAAGATGGAATAATATATACTTACTCGAAAAAAGATAAAATTCAAAATAAAAAAACAAAAGGTCTTATAGATAAAAGCGTTCTAGTAAAACCATGGTTTGAGAAAAAAGAAGTATCGATTCCCTAAAATCAACTTTGTAGTATTTAATTTCTTATATTTTGTTACAAATAAAAATATTTTTATCATATCAATTTTACAAATAAGTATCCCAAAACCTATATTTGTAATCTTACTATTTCAACCTTAAAAATCAAAAAATGTTTACAATCGAACAAATAGAATCAGCTCACCGCAAGGTGAAATCGGGCGCAGACTTCCCCGCTTACATCAAGGAAATCAAGTCTTTGGGCGTTACGCATTATCAGTCCTACGTAACTGACGGACACACTGACTATTACGGAGTAGGCGACCATGCAGCCACGACACCAGCAAAGTATGAGCCAATAACGATTGCCGAGATACCCGAAATTGAAAAATTTAAGGCAGAGCTTTTGGCACACCAACAAGGAAAAACCAATTATCTGACCTTCATTAAGATGTGCGCCGAAACGGGCATTGAAAAATGGGAAATTTCTATGGATAAAATGACCTGCACTTATTACGATAAGGCAAAAAATAAAATCTTAGTAGAAAAAATACCAGAATAATATTATATTATTTTATAGAAAAAAGCAAAAGTGGCGTTTGGATTATATCTTGCGCCACTTTTTGAGTATGCGAAAATATTTTAAAAGTAGTAATAATTTTTAAAAAATAAAATACTAAATAACTCTTTATTCAGGCAAAATAAGTCGTAAATCTCTTATATTTTTAGTAATAACTTCTGTTTCAATTTAAAAATTATAGTGATAATAAGAGCGTAAACCATGTCCTGATTTGTATAGGAGAAGAGATTGAGGTTAAAGTTTTAAAACAGTGTCATGCAAAAACATGAAAAAAAATTAAAATATTATATTAAAAAAATAAATATATTATATGTAATTGCATGGAGTATGTATTGAAAATTTACAAAATTAGTTGTATTTTAAAATATTTTTATAATTAATTTAAGCGATATAATTTTCTTTCCTTAAAAAGCCCACTCTTATTTGGAAATTTGTCGGGCGTTTCGTAAGTTTGGGGCGAAAGTTATGGGATTCGAGCGCGAGTATTTATATTTTACTAAAAAACATAAAAATATGAAAAATATAACAAAACATAAAAATGAGCTTATAGATAATGGCTTTACGATTATTAATAATATCTATTCCGACAAAGAAATAGAAAAGATTTTATTTATCATCGACCAAACTGATAAGACCAAAGATACTTTCAGAAAATCGCCAGACCTTTTTGCCATTAGGCAGTTTTTGAAAGAAGTTCCAGAAATAAAAAATACAATATTTAATAATAATTTAAAAAACACGATTAAATTATTTTTTGGAAATGATTATTTTGTTGTAAAAAGTATTTATTTTGATAAAACAGAAAACTCGAATTGGTATGTTCCCTATCACCAAGATTTGACAATTTCAGTAGATAAAAAAGTAGAACTTGAAAATTTTAACTTTTGGACAAAAAAACAAAACCAGTTTTCAGTTCAGCCACCAATCAATATAATAGAAAATATTTATACAATCCGAATCCACCTTGACAACACAGACGAAAATAACGGCGCACTAAGGGTAATTCCGAAGTCGCACCTAAAAAAAATTTACAGACCCGAAACAATCGATTGGAAAGTAGAGGTAGAAACCGTCTGCAATGTAGATAAAGGCGGAATAATGATTATGAAGCCCCTAATTTTACATAGTTCAAATCGGACAACTAACAACAAGAAAAGACGAGTGATACACCTTGAATTTTCGAATATAGAACTACCAACAGAACTGAAATGGGCAGAAAGGCTAACCTGAAAAGCTACATAAAAATCGTATCTTTATCAAAAATAACTCAATTTTATAATTTTCACTTTCATATTTTCTACAAAAAATTTGCTCTCTTACAAGATTTTTTTATCGCTAACACTTGCATAGCTTGAAAAGAAAACTTACCTTTACTGAGTATTTGCAACGGATTTACTTATTAGCTTATCTAAGTAAATTTTGTAATATAGAATTTAATCTCTATAAAATACAACTTTCAAATACTTCTAAGCAAACAAAAAACTATTTATAGTTTTTAAAAATTCTACTCAAATAGTTTTCAATCTAAAAACGCAATTATGGAAATTTTGCAAGAAGACAACGGAAAAAAAGGAAAGTTCTACATTCTTGAAAACAAGGTTCAGCAGGCCGAGATGACCTACACTTGGGTAGGAACAAGCCACTTTATCATAGACCACACCGAAGTGAGTGAGGTCTTGAAGGGAAAAAGTGCGGGGAAACAAATGGTCTTGAAAGCCGTTGAATTTGCTAGAGAAAAAGGAGTTAAAATTATTCCCTTATGCCCATTTGCAAAAAGCGTATTTGAGAAAATGTCAGAAATACGTGATGTTATGTAGTTTTGTTTTTAAAGTGTAAGGATTATATTACTAAAACTTATGCTACTATTGCAATCATTATGACTTGACAACCAGACAAGTCGTCTTAATTTGAGTAGGCTTGCTTTTTATTGTCAAAAAATTGAAATACAAAAAATAAAAACTGAATATGAACCAAATAGAAATTAAGTCCCAAGAGGTCGTTGAAGCAGAAAACAAACTATTTTCTGCCCAACTGATAAGTGATGTGGAAACACTTGACCAACTTTTACACGATGACTTGCTTGCAGTTACACCAGTAGGGCAGGTTGTTACTAAAAAAATGGACTTAGATGCCCATAAAGCGAAAACAATGACCATCGAGGAGGCTTCCACTCAAATAGAAGACATCAAAATCATTGGCGATACAGCAATCTCAATCGTTATGATGAAGGCAAAGGGAAAAATGTTGGGAACTCCGACCGAAGGAACGTTTCGCTACCTAAGAGTTTGGAAACGTTTTGATAACACTTTGAAAGTAATAGCTGCTACAATTATTCAAATACCACAGTAGTTATTATTTTTTGTAAAAAATACTTAAATCTTTGCCCTTCGCATCTGCTATAAATTGCGTGCGTAGGGCAGAGGCATTTCCTGTTTGCTCCTGCCCCACACAACTATTTTTTTTGCGGATTTTTGTTATCTTTGCGAAAAGAATTTTTAACCACAAAACCATGAGCAAGCGACTAATCCGTTTCGACTGGGCAGTGAAAAAACTCCTTCGCAATAAGGCTAATTTTGTTGTGTTGGAAGGTTTCTTGTCTGAACTGCTTTTTGAAGACATCAAAATTGAAAAGATTTTGGAAAGTGAGGGCAACCAAGAAACCGAGCAAGATAAGTACAATCGCGTCGATGTTTTGGTGCAAAACGCTAAAAATGAGCTTGTTATCGTAGAGATTCAAAATACTTACGAAATCGATTATTTCCATCGCATGGCGTATGGGGCTTCAAAAGCTCTAACGGAAAATTTGAGTTTGGGGCAGTCTTATTCCGAAATCAAAAAAGTAATTTCTGTTAATATCGTTTATTTTGATTTAGGACAAGGAAAAGATTATGTCTATAAAGGGACAACCAATTTTCAGGGTCTGCACGAACACGACCTTTTACAACTTTCAAATAAACAAAAAGAAACTTTTACCAAGCAAAATATTTCTGATATTTTCCCCGAATATTACATTATCAAAGTAAATCAATTCAATGATATTGCCAAAGATACTTTGGACGAATGGGTTTATTTTTTGAAAAATAGTGAAGTAAAAGATAGTTTTAAGGCAAAAGGTTTGGCAGAAGCAAAAGAGGTTTTAGATGTTATGCGTCTGAATCAAGAACAGACTTATGGTTATAATCGCTACTTAGATTACTTACACGTAAAAGCAAGCGAGGCACTTTCTTTGAAAATTGAGGCAGAATGGAGGGCTAAACAAGAAAAAGCGATTGAAATTGTGAAAAAACTTATTAAACGTAATCTAACAAATGAAGAGATAGCAGAAGATACAGGCTTAACTATTGAACAAATTAAAAAACTAAAAAATATAGAAGAATAAACCTTAAAAACCCCAAGCCTTATCAAGAAACTTGGGGTCTTTTAAAAGAAATTACTAAGGTTTAAAAAGCAAACTATGCGGTGTGAAATTCTTTCGCTCCCTCTTTTATTTCATCGACAACGGCAGGGTCGAGCAGAGTCGTAGTATCACCTAAGTTGGAAGTGTCGCCTTCTGCGATTTTTCTAAGAATACGGCGCATAATCTTACCTGAACGTGTTTTGGGCAGCCCCGTCACAATCTGAATTTTATCGGGCTTGGCGATTGCGCCAATATGCTGCGTTACGGTTTGGAGAATTTCCTTGCGAAGTTGCTCGATAGAAGACTGCGCTACAGCCTCGCCATCACAAATCACGAAAGCATAAATTCCCTGCCCTTTAATTTCGTGAGGATAGCCCACTACCGCCGACTCAACTACGGCAGGGTGCTGATTGATGGCATCTTCTACCTCTGCCGTCCCCATGCGATGCCCCGAAACATTGATGACATCATCTACCCTTCCTAAAATGCGATAATAACCGTCAGGGTCGCGGCGGCAACCGTCGCCTGTAAAATAATAGCCTTTATACATACCAAAATAAGTCTGTTGGCAACGCTCATGGTCGCCATACGTCGTGCGAATCATAGAAGGCCAAGGGAATTTGATGCAAAGATTGCCCTCCACGCCATTGCCCTTCAATTCTTTCCCTTCCCCGTCTAAAAGTACAGGTTGCACACCCGGTAGCGGCAAAGTCGCATAAGTAGGCTTCGTAGGCGTAATGCCCGCCAAAGGCGAAATCATGATGCCGCCTGTTTCGGTCTGCCACCAAGTATCGACGATAGGACAATTATTTTTACCTACATTCTGATAATACCACTGCCACGCCTCCTCGTTGATGGGTTCGCCTACGCTGCCCAAAACGCGCAAAGAAGAAAGGTCATGTTTTTTAACCCAAGCATCTCCCTGCGCTTGTAAGGCACGAATGGCAGTAGGTGCGGTATAAAACAAACTAATTTTGTACTTTTCCACGACTTGCCAAAACCTACCTGCATCAGGGAAAGTAGGCACACCCTCAAACATAACCGTAGTAGCACCCGCCAAAAGAGGACCATAAACGATATAAGAGTGTCCCGTAATCCAGCCTATATCGGCAGTACACCAATAAATATCGCCTTCATTGTACTGAAAAACATTTTCAAATGAGTATTTGGTATAAACCATATAGCCCCCAATGTGATGCACTACCCCTTTGGGCTTGCCCGTTGAGCCTGATGTATAAAGGATAAAAAGTGGGTCTTCCGAATCCATAATTTCGGCTTCGCAGTCGGTTTGGGTCAGATTTTCAAGCTCCTGATGCCACCAAAAATCGCGCCCTTGCTGCATTTCTACCTTCGCCCCTGTGCGCTTCAAAACAATTTGCTTTTGAATAGAAGGGCAACTTTGCAGAGCTTCATCTACAATCGCCTTGACTGCAATATCTTTTGTACCCCTAAAATTGCCGTCCGAAGAAAGTACCACAGTAGCCTGTGCGTCATTGATGCGGTCGGAAAGGGCAGAGGCGGAAAAGCCTGCAAACACAACCGAGTGTATAGCCCCAATACGCGCACACGCCAAAACGCCAATCGCTAATTCTGGCACCATAGGCATATAAAGCACAACGCGGTCGCCCTTTTTTACGCCATGTTTTTTCAAAACATTCGAAAAGGCACAAACTTTTTCGTATAATTGTCGGTAGGAAAGGCGAATTTCTGGCTCATTGGGGTCATTTGGCTCCCAAATAATTGCCGTTTTTTCAGGCTGCGACAAAAGATGGCGGTCTAAACAGTTGGTCGTAATATTGGTCTTTGCGCCAATAAACCATTTGGCATAATAGTCCTCGAAATTCCAATCCAAGACTTTATCCCATTTCTGATTCCAAATAAAAGTATCGGCAATGTCTGCCCAAAAACGTTCAGGCTCATCTACGCTCTTGCGATAAGCAGCGGTGTAATCTTCCAAGCTACGGATTCTCATGGTCTTATGGTGTTTATTAGGTGAGGAAACACGAATACAGAAAAAAATTGCGTTTTTTCGTTTTCACGAAGTTACTTATTTTGTGGGGTTCAAAACCTAAGCAATATCATATTTTTGGAAAAAGCTATCTCTATTTAGCAAGGTATCGTTTTTTAGACTATAAAAAATTATATTCTCTATCTTAAAAATCATATCTTGCTTATATTTTCTTACTTTAAAATTTGCTTCACTACGTCGTTCCCTTGTTTGGAAAAGATTAAAAATAACATTTTTAGTTTTTAAAATAAATCATAAAATGAAAAATATAGCCGAAAAACTCTTTTTTTACCTTTTCAAATGGCTTTTTTTAGCCCTTCTGATAGGCTTTTTGATGGGCTTTTCGGGTGCTTTTTTCCTGTATGCCCTCGAAAGTGTGGAACTTTATCGCACACAGCAGCCCTTACTTTTGCTTTTTTTGCCAATAGGAGGTTTGCTAATTTCAATGCTCTACCACCATTGGGGGCGCGAAGTAGAAAAAGGAAATAATTTGATTATAGAACAAATACAAAATCCTACACAGGAAATTTCGCTCAAAATGGCGTTTTTGGTTCTGATGGGAACGCTCTGCACGCACCTTTTCGGCGGCTCGGCAGGTAGGGAGGGGACGGCAGTGCAGATGGGTAGCAGCATAGCCGACCAGTTTAGTTTTCTTTTAAAATATCTTAAAAAACGATTTGTAGCTTTTCAAAATCATATCGAATATCAAAAAGACCGCAGAACCTTGCTTCGCATGGGAACTGCCGCAGGTTTTGCAGCCGTCTTTGGAACGCCCTTAGCAGGAACGGTCTTTGCCTTAGAAGTAGTGAAAAGAAATCATATTGATACAAAGGCAGCCTTTCCTACTATTTTAGCTTCTTTTTTTGCCTACTATTTTGCTCAATTTTTTTGTCATCAATGGCAGGTAGCTCACTCAATCTATCCCTTTTTGAAGGTAGCCGAATTTACTTTGAATCATTTTCTGATTTGTCTTTTAGTAGGATTTTTATGTGGAATCGTAGCTTTTGTTTTTATTCATTTTACAGATTTGATAAAAAATATACTACAAAAAATAAATTCAAAAATCGTACTAAAAAATGGAAAAAGTTATCCGCCCTTGCGCACTTTTATAGGTGGCGTTGTTTTTATCGCCTTTGTTTCTCTCTTTTTTCCTTATTGGGATACGCGCTATTTGGGTCTGGGTGTGCCTCTAATTCTCGGAGCTTTCGAAAGTCCCTCGTTACCTTATGATTTTATGATGAAACTTTTTTTTACTGCCCTAACGATTGGCGCAGGCTACAAAGGGGGGGAGGTTACGCCTCTCTTTTTTATAGGCGCGACTTTGGGCAGTACCTTATCGCTTTGGCTACCGATGGATACCGCTTTGCTCGCAGGCTTGGGTTTGGTCGGCGTTTTTGCAGGAGCTACTCACACGCCAATCGCCTGTATTTTAATGGGAATAGAACTTTTTGGAGGTCAAGTAGCTTTTTATTTAGCGATTGTTTGCTTTTTGGCGCATAAACTAACAGGCAGCAAAAGCATTTATAGCGCACAAGACTAAATTTTATTTTTAAAAATAAAAATAAAAATCATTAAAATAAGCAAAACAAATCCCCATAGCAGGTAAAACTGCACCCTTTTGGTTTGCCAAAGTCCAAGCGTCCAGCTCATTTTTTTCCAAAATAGTGAAAAAAGCAATACAAAAGCATCTACAAAATATTTATCTATCCATGACATCAAATATCCCCAAACAACCTGCGTTTTCCCTAAGTTTTCAGGTTGCTTTGTCAAAATGGTTTCTACTTTTTCTCGCATCAAATAAGAAAGGCGAACCTGCAAAAAGGCAAGACGAAGCGGTACTGTTGCTAAAATTTTATCATCAATATAATCAAAATAATAAGATATTTTTTGCAAGAAAGTATAAATAGTTTGTTCTATTGTGCCATAAAACATACTTATTTTTAGGTGTAATTTTTCTATTTTTTTCCAATCTATCAAGAAAAAAGCTACTGCAAAAATCAAAATATTTAAAATAGTATTTAGAATAATTATCCAAATAGGTAGGTCTACTTCGAAAGTAACCGAAACCCAATCGGGGCTATGAAAAGGCGAGAACGAAAAAGGCAGAAAGGAGCAGAAGACAAGAAGAATCAGAAAACTTATTTTTTCATAAGAAGTAGTTTTAAGTGTAAAGTGCAAACTTTTTCCCTCTCTTGCCCATAAATAAGATGCCAAACGCCCCAAATAAAGGGCAGAAAGTAAATTGAGTATCATAAAAACAAGCGTAAAAAATAGTCCTTTTTCTTGCCAAAAAAGCCCCATCAAGGCTTCTTTTGAAAGGAAGGCTGCACTTAAAGGCAACCCCAAGAGTGAGTAGGCTGCAAAAAAGAAAGCCACTATTAGCATTTTACTTTGTTTCCATTTTTTATGAAAAATACCTTTCAGATTTTCTAATTTATCTTGTCCTGTTTTTTTCATCAAACTACCTGCCACCAAAAAAAGTAGAGCCTTAAAAAAGGCATGGGTGAGCAGATGAAACAGTGCCACCAAAGGCGAAGCCAGTGATAAGGCAAGCACCATCAGAGCCAACTGCGCCACAGTAGAACCTGCCAAAACGCCCTTTATTTTAGGGCTAAAAAGAGCAAAAAGATTGCCCAATAAAAGTGTAAGAAATCCTATCCAAAGTAAGAGTTCGAGTGCATTTTTATCTAAAATGAAAAAAACTTGCGTGAGCAAAAAAATGCCAGAAGCTACCATTGTAGCCGCATGCAAAAGAGCAGAAACAGGGGTAGGCGCAACCATTGCCTTAGGAAGCCACAAAGAAAAAGGAACTTGCGCCGACTTGCCAAAAGCAGCAATCATTAGGGCAATACTAAGCCAAAAGAAATTGGTTTGTTGATAAAAAAGAGAACTTGTTTTCAATAAGTCATTGATAATAAGCAAATTAGTGGTCTTGAAGTGAAAGACTAAAAAAGCAAGAGCCGCAATAAAGGCAATATCTGCCACGCGATTGTAGAGAAAAACTTCAGTCGCTTTTCTACCTTGCAGTCCCTCTCTGCCATTTTCAAGGGCAATAAGCGCAAAAGAACACAAACCCAATAGCTCCCAAAAACAAAACAAAAGCAACAAATCTTGTGAAAGGAGCAAGGCAATCATGCAAATAGAAAAGAAGAAAAGCCATCTGAAATACTCTTTTTTATAGCTTTTCTGACTTATGTAATAAAAGCTATAAAGCTGCACAGAAAAAGAGATAAGTAGCACCGCCAAAACAAGTAAAAAATTTTGAAGGTGCAAGGCAAAATGTAGGGAAAACTGCCACGCGCCTACTTCAAACCAAAGGGTTTCGAATAGCGTTAGGCTGCTTTTTTTATCTATGTAAAACGTTTCATATCCTGCCCATAAAAAAAAGAAA
Source organism: Hugenholtzia roseola DSM 9546 (assembly GCF_000422585.1). Taxonomy (NCBI): domain Bacteria; kingdom Pseudomonadati; phylum Bacteroidota; class Cytophagia; order Cytophagales; family Bernardetiaceae; genus Hugenholtzia; species Hugenholtzia roseola. The sequence continues at coordinate 37,506 of NZ_KE383890.1, read as the reverse complement.
AATGAAAGAATTGTGCCTGCTAAATACAAAAATGGCTCTCTTTTTACTAAAAAGTTTGAAACAAAATGAGAAAAAAAGTAAGACGCAGAAGGGGCTGTGTTCATAGCCAATTTATCTTTTGGATTTGTTTAAATAGGTTAAATCGTAGGCTTTTGATAGGAGAAGGCATTTTTTTTGTCCAAAAAGCCGTATCTTGCAGCCCCACAAGGCTGCAAAGCAGTTGCTTGGGGCAGATAATTTTTCCTATTCCTTTCTATGTGGCAAAGATACGGCTTTTGGCTTGCTTTCACAATGCTTTTTTTGGGAAATGCGAGTGTTTTAGGGGCGGCACCAGAATCAGAAAATTGTGAAAACAAAACCTTTTTAGATTCTACTTACATTCAAAATTTTATTAATCAGTTTTCCTTTCGTTTTGTCTTTTCTCAAAAGGCAAATGTCTTGTATCTATCCAAATGGAAAGGTAGAGAACCTTTTGTATTAGATTATCGTTCAAATCGTAATCTAAATATGGGTATAGGTTTGAGCTATAAACAGTTTAGTACCAATTTGCTTATTCGCACGCCTTTTGTAAATAACGACCAAGATAGGCGCGGCATTTCTAATTTTTTAGACCTGCAAGCCAACTTTTTTTCTCCCCGTCTGAATGGGGACGTTTTTTTTCAGCGTGATGTGGGCTTTTATCAGCATAATATTACAGATTACGAACCAAATTGGTGGGAAAACGCGGAAAAATATCCTCTTTATCCGAATATGCGCGTGTTGGCTTTTGGCGCAACGCTCTATCAGGCACTTGCTTCGCATAAATTTTCCTATCAATCGGCTTTTGTGCAGAACGCCTTGCAGAAGCGAAGTGCAGGTTCGGTCTTGATTGGAGCGCATTTTTACGGCATGCACGCCAAAAATAATGACACTGAAAATGTCATTAAAGATTGGGAAAAAAGTTTATTTTATCAAGTAGGAGGGCAATTAGGCTATGGGCAAACCTTTGTGAAAAGGCAAAAATGGTTTTGTACCTTTGCGCCCGCCTTAGGTCTGGGACTGGGTTGGCGCGATTTAGACTTTGAAGAACAAAACCTGCGAGCGCGACTCAAATTGATGCCTTCTCTGCATTTCAAAGGGGCTTTGGGCTACAATAGCAAGACTTTTTATGGCGGTTTTAATTACCAAACCAGTTATTTTTTATCCGCATTTCCTATTTTAAATTCGGCAAAAGAGGAGTTTTTAATCACACAAAGTCCGCAAAGGTGGCGCATTTTTATTGGCTACCGTTGGAATCTGCCTGATAAAAAGAAAAATCCTAACAAACAAGCGCGAAAAAAATTACAAAAAGAATCGTAAAACAAGTCCAAAATAAACACAAAGTAAGCACAAAATAGTTTTAAAAACGTACCCTTCAATTAAACTCACAAACTAAAAACAATCCCCGATGATATTTTCAAAATCCACTTGGCAGCACCTGCGTATCCCTTTTTCTATCTTTTTGATGCCTGTCTTTTCCTTTGCAGCTTGGCAGAGTTCATATTTTAGTATAGAAAAATACATTTTAATATGGATTATTTTACACCTTTTTCTCTATCCTGCCAGCAATGGCTATAATAGCTATTTCGATAAAGACGAAGGCAGTATCGGGGGAGTGGAAAAGCCGCTACAAGTTAGTAAAGAACTCTACTTTGTTTCGCTGCTATTTGATGTAATTGCTTTACTGCTTGGTTGGATAGCCTTTGACATAGTTTTTATGTTAAGCCTCTTTCTCTACGGCTTGGCATCTAAGGCATATAGCCACAAGACTATCCGTCTTAAAAAATATCCTATTATCAGTTGGCTTATTGTTAGTTTTTTTCAAGGATTTTTCACCTATTTTATCGTATGGATAGGCTTTAGGATTCCCTTATTTTCACAAGATTTTGATATTTTATTTTATCAAAGTTTGTATCAAGACGTGTTTTTTCCTACTTTTTGGCAGCCTGCTCTCTTTACCAGCCTGCTTATTGGGGCGGCTTATCCGATGACACAAATTTATCAGCATCAAGAAGACCGAAGTCGGGGCGACCGCACTCTAAGTCTGCTTTTGGGCATCAAGGGGACTTTTTTATTTACAGGGCTTGGTTTTAGTTTGGCTACGGTTTATTTCTTTTTGATGGTAGAAAACTTACAAATTTTTACCTATTTTATTTTGTTTTTAAGTCCTGTTTTGTTTTTTTTCAGTTATTGGGCGTGGCAGGTTTTGCAAACGCCAAAGGCAGCAAACTTTAAAAATACGATGCGGCTCAATATGATTTCCTCTCTTATGATGATTATTTGTTTTTCTTTTTTTATGATTTTAAAACAAATTTCCTAAAAAACGACCTAATAAAAAAAACGCCACTCCAAAGGAATGGCGTTTTTTAAGCTGTCATGCTCAATGTAGGGCAACACAAAACCCATACAACCGTCGAACCTGATAGGCGTTGAACGCCTCAACAGGTTGATAATCAGAACTTATTTGCTAAGTTCGATATACTTCAAAAACTCGCTTCTAAGGCTTTCTTCTTTGAATTTGCCAAAATAAGCCGCCGTAACGGTGCTGCTATTGACATCTTGAACGCCACGCGAGGAAACGCACATGTGGTAGGCATCTACAATCACTGCCACGTCTTCGGTTTCTAAACTTTGTCGCAACTCCTGTGCAATTTGATTGGTCAGACGCTCCTGCACCTGCGGACGGCGTGCATAATAATCCACCAAACGGTTGATTTTGGAAAGCCCCACCACTTTTCCGTTAGGAATATAAGCGACATGTACCTTGCCATAAATGGGTACAAAATGATGCTCACAATTAGAGAAAAAAGTAATGTCTTTTTCTACCAACATGCGCTCATAGGCATATTTATTTTCAAAAAGTTTTACATCGGGTTTGTTTTTAGGATTTAAACCCTGAAAAATTTCCTTGACATACATTTTAGCGACCCTATGAGGCGTTCCGCTTAGGCTATCGTCGGTGAGGTCTAAGCCTAAGGTGTGCATAATTTCGCGAAAATGGGCTTCAATTTTGGCTATTTTTTCCTCGTCTGAAAGCTCGAAGGCTTTGGCGTGCATGGGTGTTTCGAGGGAAGTGCCAATATGCAAGTCGCCGAGCGTATCGATGTCGATGGGAGTTTGTTTGTCGTGATTGTGATTCCCGTTGCCGTTAGGCAGGGTATTCAACAAAGTTTCGTTCAGTTTCATATAGTTTGATTTTGAGGTCTTTGTTTGCATCGATAAAAGGGCGCAAACGATTATAGATAACAACCGCAATGTTTTCGGCTGTGGGATTCAAATTTTTGAAATCTTCAACGTCTAAATTTAGGTTTTTATGGTCGAAGACATCTGTTACCTGCGATTTGATTAAATCACTTAACACTTTTATATCTATCACGTACCCTGTATGGGGGTCTATTTCGCCTACTACCTTGACGATAAGGTTGTAATTATGTCCGTGATAATATACATTATTGCACTTTCCAAATACTTCTTGGTTTTTTTCCGCTGTCCATTCGGGATTATGCAATCGGTGGGCAGCGTTGAAGTGTTCTTTGCGATAGACGGCAACTTTCATTTTAAGATGGATTAAAGATAAGATAAGCGAGCGGCGAGCAAGTAGAACAACAAGGCACAGCTCTCTTCTTTCCGATACGATTTTGTGGAACTTTTGGCGAAGGTAAGCCCGAAAATTTCAAACAAAAACGATACCTCTGTGGGTTTGTCTAACCGTCAGGGTTGTGATTCATAGAGTAAAACCCTGCCTTTGTATTTTTGTTTAAAACTTATCGAAAAAAGCTCAACATTTTAGCCTTGCATAGAAATTCTGCCGCGCTCTGCTTTTTTGAATAGAAAAGAAACAGACCACTGGCGAACATTTTATTGGGTGAGGTTTTGAAAGCCCTTTTTTAAAAGTAGGGCATAGATTTTGCCAAAGTAATAAAAAAGTTGTATCTTGTCAGAAAGAACGGCATTGCCGCTTTTAGATATGACAAAAAGTCTTTTCATCTTTTAAAAAAGTAGAAATCATGAAAAAAATAGCAATCACTTTTGCCTTTTTAGTAGCTACTGCTGCCACTCTTCCTGCTTCTTACGCCTTAGTAAGTAATTCGGACGTTCAGACTGAAATGAACGACGATACGAAGAAAAAGAAAAAGAAGAAGAAGAAAAAAGATGGCTGCTGCACCACCGAAGCAAAAGCCACTGCCACTGCCACTACCGAAAATGCAGAAACAAAGTCTTGTGGCACAGCCAAAACCGAAGGCAAGACAGGCTGCTGCGCTACCAAAAAAGCACAGTAATTTTACACAGCCTTAAACAAAAAAAGCTCGCTTAGGCGGGCTTTTTTTGTTTGTTCAACTTTTATGGGCTTAGAAGCCTTATCTTGAGTTTGACACTTGTAAGGGGCAAAACGCCTAAAGGAGCGAGTATAGACACTTTTTGTCAAAAAAATGTAGTGCAAAAAAAAACAAAAAAATTGTTTTTTACTAATTTTGCACCAAAACAGACTTATTTTAAGAGTTGATGGCATTTCTACGCAAAGACAAAAAAGGGGGCGAGTATTATCTTCGTATCTGTAACTTATCAAACACAAAATAATTTTTTAGGTATGCAGTCAGTTTCACTTCAACATTTTTATTATAGTTTAGATAAATTCAATCTTTATAGTACAGAACTACAAAAATTAGTATTTCAAAAAAATAAGCAATTACAATTTTATGAGTTAGACTTAGTTTTTTATGATGTTACGACCTTCTATTTCGATTCAGAAGTAGTAGTAGAAGAAGCCTTGCGTCAGAAAGGTTTTAGTAAAGATGGTAAAATTGGTAAAACACAAGTTGTTTTAAGATTATTATTAGACAAAAACGCATTACCGCTTGGCTACGGCTTGTATGCAGGGAATCAGTATGAAGGACATACTTTGGTCAAAGAAATAGACAAATTAAATCAATTATATAATCTTAATAAAATAACTTTAGTAGCCGATAGTGGCAGGCTAAATGCTGCTAATTGTCGGGCAGTCAAGGGAGCAGGTTACGATTTTTTGCTGGGCGGACGATTGAAAAATCTGCCCCAAACAGTAAGAACAACGCTTTTAGATACGACAAAATAAAGAAGATTTTTATATCCGTTCCGTGTTTAATAATCACACGGAACAAATCCTTAAATATTTACAAATCAAAAGATTGCTCGATATGACCACTAAGAACTTGATAACCAAATACTTAGCCTAAAATGTAGTGCCACTAAAAAAAGCAACTACTTGATAATCAAATGCTTAACCCGACAAAGTGTCAAAGTCAAGAAAAAAGCCACTCTTTCAAGTGGCTTTTTTTATGGATTAAGAAAGGCTTTTTGCGCTTACTCTTTCACAACCTTCACTACTTTTTGGATAGTTTCAGTGCGAATTTCTACTGTATAGACTGCATTGGCGTAGGCAGATAGGTTGAGCTGTGCCTCGCTTGCATTTTGAAGCGTTAGGCGTTCCAACTCCCTTCCCAAAGCGTCGTAGAGGCGAACTTGCAACTCTTTTTGGCTGCTTTCGAAGCGAATCAGCAGGTTGCCTTTGGTAGGATTTGGGAAAATAGCAAAGCCTTCTTCTACAATCGGCTCTTCCTCTGTTCCTGTGGTTAGGGCAGAGAAGTTTTTGCTGCGCGAATGGGCTTGGCAGCCATTTCCGTAAGTTACGACAAGACGGTAGCTTCCATTTTGGGCAGGCGTAAAACGCACCTGATTTTGCGAACCTGCTACCTCTACAAAAGCTCCACCTTCTGCGGCATTTCTATCTAAAACCTGCCACACAAAATTAGTAGAAGCAGGGTTTATTTGCGCCACTAACTCATTGCCTTCTTGTACGATACGAATTTGAGGGGCTTCAAAACGTGTCAGTGTAATTTCTTGCGAGCTTGCCGTACAAGGCGTATTGGGCAAAGAAATCACTACGCGGTAGATACCACCTTCGCTCACTTCTATTTGGGCAGAATTGGCACTGATGCGCTCATTATTCAAAAACCAAACATAACGCGCCCCTGCAATAGCAGTTACGCCAATTACTGCGGTTTCGTCTTCACAGAACTCTAAGGTCGAGGCGGTCAGGGTTGGATTGATAGGCAAATTTGCAATCGTAATTTGTCTTTCGGTAGTAGCAACACAACCTAAATTGGTATCTATTACCTTCAACACATAAACGCCCGAAGTATTTACTTCCAAACTGCCCTCTGTTCCCAAAAGCGTACCTTCCAGATACCATTCATAACGAACAGAAAGGGTAGAGTCTGTTTGGGGAGCGGCAGAAAGCAGCGTCGGATTGCAGAAGATACGTGCGTCGTTTTCTGTCTGAATAGCAGCCAAAGGCGCATAACGCAAGCTGACTTTTACAGGGGTAGAAGCGACTACACAGTTGCCACGAATGACCAAAAACTCATACCAGCCGCTGGTTTTGGCTACAAAAGTAGCGGCTTCTGCACCTCCAAAGAGGTAGCCATTGAGTCGCCAAGCATAACGTGCGCCTGCGTATGTCTGCCCTTCGAGCAGCACTTCATTTTCACACGAAACAATTTCGTTTTGTGCATTTCGAGGGTTTAAAAGGATAGCCTCATAGTCTTCATTTACGATAGCAACCACAGGCACGCGTGCGCCTTCTTGTCCTAATTCGAAAATGCTCACAAAATAGGTCTTGCTTTCACTTAGGATAGGCGTTTCGAAAGTGCCATTTACACTTTCAAAAATTGGCGTTGTGTCGGTTTCATTTTCATACCAACGATATACGCCCTGCCAATGCGATTTGCCTGATACAAAGAGAGTTACACGTCCGCTGCCGCAAACTTCGCGTACATTTTCAAGTGTAACAGAAGTAGGAAGCGTTTGTGCTAAGGCTGCAATGGTTTCGTTTGTGCCAGCGGTGTTGCAAAGCGCACGCAAAAGATACCTATATCGCGAACTTGGCTCTAAACCTGTGTCGAGATAGCTATTTTCGGTTGCTGCTACTGTTGTGATGAGTTCGCCATTGCGATAAATTTCATACGAAACAGCGTTGCTTGTACCGCTCCAAGTTAGCTCGATGCTGCTTGCGCTGATAGGCGTAGCCGTAAAGGTATCTGGTACGCGACAAGTAATAGGCGCACCGCCGCCGCCTGTGTTCGTAACACAGGGAGCTGCACCCACCGTAATAGTTCCCGTAGCCGTATTCGTACAGCCTGCCGCATTGGTGAAGGTATAGGTAATCGTATAAGTGCCTGCTCCAATAGAAGGGTCAAATACGCCTGCCGCAACCCCTGTACCGCTATAAGTGCCGCCAGCAGGTGCGCCACCTGTTAGTGCAAAAGCAGGCGCACTGATACATACATTGGCAAATGCGCCCAAAGTAACCGTAGGTAATGGATTTACGGTAATGGTTTGTGTAGCCGAGTTAGTACAAGTGCCGCTTGTGAAAGTATAGGTAATGGTATGCGAACCTACGCCAGCCGTTGCAGGGTTGAAATTACCTGCCGTAACGCCTGTACCGCTATAAGTGCCGCCAGCAGGAGAGCCTCCACTAAGCGCGAAAGCAGTCGCGTTCAGACAAACATTGTTATTGGGTTCGGTATAGGAAACCACAATGTTATTGGTTACTTCGATATTTTGGGTAGCAGTATTGGTACAACCGTTTGCGTCTGTAAAGGAATAAGTAATGGTATGGATACCGATTCCAGCCGTCGCAGGGTTGAAATTGCCTGCCGTAACTCCTGTACCGCTATAAGTACCTCCAGCAGGTGCGCCGCCTGTTAGGGCAAAAGCAGGCGCACTGATGCACACATTAGCAAATGCACCCAAAGTAACTGTTGGTAACGGATTTACAGTAATATTTTGGGTAGCAGTATTAGTACAACCGTTTGCATCTGTAAAGGAGTAGGTAATGGTATGCGAACCCGCCCCAGCCGTTGCAGGGTTGAAATTGCCTGCCGTAACGCCTGTACCGCTATAAGTACCGCCAGCAGGTGCGCCACCTGTTAGGGCAAAAGCAGGCGCACTGATGCACACATTAGCAAATGCACCCAAAGTAACTGTTGGTAACGGATTTACAGTAATATTTTGGGTAGCAGTATTAGTACAACCGTTTGCATCTGTAAAGGAGTAGGTAATGGTATGCGAACCCGCCCCAGCCGTTGCAGGGTTGAAATTGCCTGCCGTAACGCCTGTACCGCTATAAGTGCCGCCAGCAGGTGCGCCACCTGTTAGCGCAAAAGCAGGCGTGTTAGCGCATACATTGGCAAATGCGCCAAGCGTAACCGTCGGTAGTGCATTGATGGAGATAGTGGTCTGATTGCTAATTTCAGCAGGGTCGGAAGAGATAACACGTACGCTGTAATTATTTGAAGCAATCGCACCCAAAGGAATATTGAGGGTAATAGGCGAAGTTCCCGTTTGGGTAGCAGCAGGTGCAGCAAAGTTTCCATTTTCGTCGGATAGTTGTGCCGTAAAGGTATTGCCTGCGTTAAATGTGCCTACGGTTGTGAAGGGTACGCTAATGCTTCCGCCTTGACAGTATGCCATTGGGGTGATTGTACCCAAAGTAATTCCTGTCGTAACCGAGCAGGACGCAGGAGCAGTAAAGAGGTTATTGACCGTAAAGTTACAAGCAGGGTTGCCTGCAAAAGAAGCCGTAACATTGACCGCTGCACCGTTGGCAGGTAGGTTTGTAAGCGTAACCGTTTGTGGGCTTGTTGTGGTAGCAAAGGTCTGCCCATTTACGACAAGGTCGCCCACAGGATTCTGATACGTAACCGTAACTTGTTGGGTATAAGTATTCGTAGCAAGTGCGCAGGCAGTTTGTGTTCCCGCACTAATGGCGGTAATGTTGCAAAGTTCAGGGTCGCCGATGGCAAAGCCGCCTACATTGTTGCCATTGCCAAATCCGTTGGTGATGGTTGCGCTAACGGCGTGGTCGGTTGTGTTGTACGCAACGCTATTGATAGCGTGTAGCGAATTGGTTGCGCCATTGGCAGTAGGGGTAGCAGCGGTGATGTTTGAAATTGCGCCGCCTGTACGTGCTATTTGTGCGTCTATTGTCCAAGATTTGCTTGTGGCAGCTTCCCAACCTGTTTTTTCGGCGTTGGTATAATAAAGCGTTACTTGCAAACTGTTTGTAGAAGGGTTTGTCGGCGTGATGCGGAAAGATTTTTGGGTTAGATGATTGGGCGTACCTGCCGCTTCATACTCGGCTGCGCCTGTGCCTGCGCGGTCTATTTCTACCGTTGTGCAGCCATAGTCGTGTGCCGTATTGTTTTCAATCCTTGCCATTACCTTTCCATTCGGACTGATGTAAGTAACGGTGCTATTTGCGCCTAAATAAACTTGTTTAGAAGAAAGTACCGTTTCTACTTGGCGCGTTTGCTGTCCAGTCAAGACTACGTTGTCTATTGCAAAAGGCGGATTGCCGCCAGCACTGTTGTCATTGTTCCAACGCCAAACCAAATAAAGTGTGGTCTGATTTTGGGCAGCAGCAGGTAGCGTAACGGTATAGGTCGTATTAGTGCTTACGCCAAAAAAAGGCGTTGTGCCTGTAGAAGTCGCTGCATTATTGCCTGCCAAAACGGTGTAAGGTCCCGCAGGATTGGTGGCAAACATCAAACTTCCATAATCATACAAAGTACCACCTGCAAGTTCGCCATTGGCTTTGAAATCAAAACTAAGCTCTAAATTGGTGTAGCCTACCGTATTGATAGCAGGCGATACGAGCCTACGGCGTGAGGTGCTTGTGTTGGAATAGGTAAGTGGGCGTGTGGTGGAATTATTTGAAATATAAGCCGCACGGTTGCCCGTCATGGCTGCATTCTCACCAAAGACCCAATTATTATTGCCGCCGCCATTGATATTGATTTGTTGCCAACTTGTACCCGTTGTCGTAACCTGCCCCAAAGGTGCGGTTTCGAAGTCTTCTGAAAAGAGTATTTGGGTAAGAATCAGTGGGTTGTTATCTACTATTGTAAGCGTATGCGAGGTAGGTGCTACCGCTACTGCGCCCCCTGCCGTAACGTTCAAGTTAAGGATTAACGTTTCCGACAACTCTTGTGCAGCATCATCAAAAACGCGCACTACTACATTCTGACTCGCAAGCGAACCTATTGGAAAGGTAAGAGTAGGCGTAAGAAGTTGGTAGTCTATGTTGTTGGTTGCCGTTCCTGCCCCTATCGTAACGCCGACTGTTACGGCGGTGCTAATTGGTGCTAAATTGACACTAACGGGTATGCTAATATCTTGATAACCGCGACAATCAATGGTAGCCGTTGTGTTTTCCGTATGCGTACTATTAGCAGCAGCAAAAGCAACTTCAATGTTTCCATCTCTGATGTTGATGTTGTCAATCCAAGTGTTGTTGCCGTTGTTATTGGTAGCTACAAAGCGGAGTTTAATCGTCTGCCCTACAAAAGCCGAAAGATTGATGGTTTCTTTGCGCCAATGGCTTGCTTGTGTGGGTATGAAAGCGGCAGTAGAGGCAGGGGTGAGGGTCGCTAAGGCTGCGCCAGTTTTGTTGTAGGCGTTAGGTGCAGGCAGGGCTGCCCAAGTTGCGCCACAGTTGGTAGAAACTTCTATGCGCAAGCCGTCGGCAGAAGTAGCGTTGCGCTGACGGTGCGCTACATCAAATTCTAAAATCGGGATTCCTAAAATGGTAGCCAAATTGATAGCTGGAGTTACTAAGATGTCTTCTTGCCCGTTGCCCGTATAATCATTATGTCTTAGTACAATCGCGCTGGTGGGGTTGCCGTCAGAACCGCGTAGGGAAACGGGGCTATCTTCTACCCAAAGAACACAGTCGTTGTTCGGATTTTGGCGTATCCAGGAATTGGCGGGAAATATCGCACCCTCAAAATTTTCTGTAATAGGCAAAGCACCGCCTGTGTAGGTAAAACTATTCAAAGAAGCATCAAAAGGCGTGTAGGGGTCTGCCGCGCCATTGGGTAGGATAGTACGCGCTTCAAAGGTATGTACCCCTAAGGCTACTCCCAAAACGGGGTTTAGGGTCAGATTCGTTTCCGCGCCTGCTGCCAAGTTGAGCGTGTTAAAATTTTGGCTCACCCAAGCTCCGCCATCTAAGCGCGATTGTACCGTAACCGTATTCAAAATATTTGCGCCGTAGTTTTTGATGCGCACAATGGGCGTGAAGGTATTGCTACAAATGTCGCCTATGGGGGCAATCACCTGCGCTACCCCTGCATCATTGGGGTTTGGTGGGAAGCAGGCTGTGGAATTGACCAATGACCAACGGTAGGTTTCCAAGACAGTACGCATGCGCATGGCTTGGTCGCGTGTAAAGATATTCATACAAGCGTCGTTGGTATAGTCCATGTAGTTTTCAATCATATCCACACTACCACAAGACACATGACCTGTGGGGCAGTTGTAATTGGGCGCATCAGAATTAGGTGTGTCGGCGCAAAAGTCATCTACGCCACAGTTGCCATCACCCCAGATGTGATACAATCCTAACCAATGCCCAATTTCGTGTGTAGCGGTGCGCCCAATGTTATAGGGCGGTGGTCCTGCGGTAAAAGTAGGTCCTCCTACCGAGCTTGTCGTCATTACAACACCGTCTGTAACCATATTGGTAGGATTACAGGAGCTACCGCCCAAAGAGGCAGCAGGAAACTGCGCATAACCCAAGATGCCGCCAGAAATTGGCACTACCCAAAAGTTCATATAAACAGTGCCGTCGTAACCTTGTGTGGTGGTGGTGAAAGGCTTTACATTAGCATTTATGTAGGCTGCACTATAGGGAAAAGGATTCCAACCCTGTGTATTTCTATCGATGCGATTGATGCCTTCCTGCCCTGCGGGGAAAGCCGTTCCGTCGGGGCGGCGGCGTGCCAAGCAAAATTCTATTTTGGTGTCTGCGCCGTCGGGGTGCGTATTGAAACCGTTTGTACCAGCAGCACGGCGAAAGTCGTCGTTCAAGACTTGTATTTGGTCTAAAATGCGCTCAGTAGAAATATTATCTCCTGTGCCAATGGCTTCGCCGTCGTGAATGACATGCACCACTATTGGAATGGTATAAACGCCATCTACAACATGCGCCGTCTGCATAAACTGCAGTTTGTCTTGAATTGCTTGTTGCAAGTTGTTTTCAAAATCTTGCAGGCTGCCCATATCGGGCTGATTGGCACGCAGGGTGCTATCTACTTGCATAGTGGCACAGCGAATTGCGCCATTTTGTTGTGCCGAGAGGCTATTTTGGAAAAAGCCCCAACAGAGTAGCAAGTGGCTTAAAATGAGCCATTTATACCACTCTTTGTGTTTGGGTATGAAATGTTGCATGTGAGAACAAGGATTTTATTGAGTAATGATGGATATGAAAAGGAAGGGATTTTTTAATGGGGTTGATTTTAGCCCAAGTTGCTAACTTTTTTTATTGCCTGACAAGTTGTGAGGTTTTTGGAAGCCTTTTTCCTAAAAAGTGCAATTTCTGAAAGAAAACAAAACTTTCCTAATTTGCTTCTTCTTAACCCTGCATCTGAAAAGAATGTTTTTTCCCTTTTTTAAGGTTTCTTTCAAACTTGCCGCCTTTTTGTTTCTTTTTCGTTTCTAACGCAATATTAAGGAGTTTTTGGGTTTGATAAAAATAAAAAAGGCGGCTTGTGGTATAATCAAAATAAACCTACTTCTTTCTAAAAAAACGCCAATGATTATTCGGTATCAAAACCTCAACGGCTTTATTTTTGCGCAATGCTTTGGCAAGCGAAGCGTGCAAAAGAAAATTTTGAGCCTGCCAAAGCACTTTTTTTTCGTCATTTTCAGACAATTTCTTACAGAGGGTTTTTTTGATGTCATTTTTCGTTATCTTTACCCATTCTTACCCTACCCATTCCGTAGATAAGCCCCCAATTGAGACTACCCCAAAAAAGACGAAGCGAACACAAGCACCAAATCTGAGGCATCAAAAAATATAAAACTGCAAAAAATATAACCACAGGGCTGCTCCAAATCACGATTCAACCGCTGTATCAAATCATGAAATCGTCTTTCCCAAACATTTTCATAAAACAAGCGATTTGTAAATAAAACGCTTTCAAACCAAAACAACACGCCTTACTTTTATTCATTCACCTAATAATACCGTCTTTTATCTCTTGATTCATCAAACCTACATGCAAGAAACCAAAACCACCACCGCCAAAATGTTGCGCTTTGTCGATGCCGACCCCAAAAAGGCGCAGTTTTATAGCACCCTACGCAAGCGCGTAGATGCTTATTTTCAAGACAACAACCTCTCTAAAAAAGGCAATTTTGCGATGTTCCTCAAAAGTTTTATCTTTTGTGGAGGCGTGATTCTCTTTTATGCCCTCATTATGTCGGGACAATTTTCGCCCCCCATGATGCTCCTTTGGGCAATTTGTTTGGGCGCGTTTGCTGCCTTTGTGGGCTTCAATGTAAGCCATGATGCCATTCATGGCTCGTATTCAAATAATACGCTCCTCAATAAAATCATGGGACACTCTTTTAGCCTTTTGGGTGCAAATGTAGATGTTTGGCGCGTGAGCCACAATGCCGCCCATCATACCTACACCAATATCGCAGGACACGACGAAGATATAGATGTAGCACCGGGTCTTTTGCGCATGTCCGAAGCCGAAAAACTCAAAGGCATTATGCGCTATCAGCACCTTTATGCTTTTCCGCTTTATGGCTTGGCTTCGCTCTCTTGGGTGCTTAGAAAAGATTATATCAAATTTTTTAAAGAAAAAATAGGACAGGTAGAAAATAGAAAGGAAAGCGGTTGGGCGTATTTCAACCTATTTTTCTTCAAATTTCTTTACTACATTATGTTCATTGCCCTGCCGCTGATATTTTTGGATATTACAGTGCCGCAGTTTTTGCTCGGATTTTTGATGATGCACCTCACCGAAGGCTTGGTCTTGGGCTTGGTCTTTCAATTAGCGCACGTAGTAGAAGGCACAGACTTTCCCTCTCCCAATCAGGAAGGCAACATCGAAGAAAATTGGGCGATTCACCAGATGCACACGACGGCTAATTTTGCACGTGAAAGTGCGATTGCCAATTACCTTTGTGGAGGCTTGAATTTTCAGATTGAACACCACCTTTTCCCGCACATCTGCCATGTGCATTACAAGGAAATTTCCAAAATTGTAGAAGCTACCGCAAAAGAGTTTGGCGTGCCTTACATTGAAAACAAAACCTTTGTGGGTGCTTTAAAATCGCATTATCGCTGCCTGAAAAAATTTGGAAAAGAAGCCTTAGAAGCCGCCCAACAAGCCACAAAGCCGCAGGCGCAACCCGTAGAGCTTTCTTAAAAAAATTGTAAAAAATCGCAAAAAGTCGCAAAAAATAGGCGTTGTTACAACGATAAAAGCCTTAAATGCACCCCACCCCAAACCCCGCCCCCATAGGGCGGGGCTTTGATTCGGAATCATTTTTTTTGCATAAATGCAAAAAAAATGATTTGGTTTTCGAACCCTCCCCTATGGGGGGAGGGCAGGGTGGGGGTTCAGCAGGTTTGCACCAAGCACAAAACTCCGTTTTTTGACCTTCTGACCGTTGTAACAACGCCAAAAAATACAAAAATCATAAAGATTTTCTGTATTAGCCTGACCCCTCCCCTTAAAAAGGAGGGGTTTTGCGTTTAGACCGCTCTACCCCAGTGATGTTAAATTCTAAAAATTAGATGCAAATGTAGGGACAAGTCATCGCCTTGTCCTATGCCCCAAACCCTAAGGGTCTTCAAGACCCTTAGGGTTTAAGTCCAAATTTTATTTCGTATCAAATTTGAAAAAACAAGGCTTTTTACAAAACTTAACATTACTGCGCTCTATCCTCTCTTGAAATGTGAAGGGGCTTCAAAACCCTTCGTCTTTTGGTAGCGGTGCAAGGCGATTTTTTGTTTTTTGAGAAGAAATAGGTACTTTCGCACCCAAATAAGAGAAGCAGTGCCGCTCGATAATGAGCGGCTTGCTTCCTTCCCTTTCTTCACCTCAAATCGCAAATGCTTTCATGAAAGTTGCTATCGTTGGTGCTACAGGTTTGGTAGGACAAGAAATGTTGGCTGTCCTTGCCGAGCGCAATTTCCCCCTTTCCGACCTTATTCCCGTTGCCTCCGCGCGTTCTATCGGAAAGATGGTGTCTTTTAAAGGCAAATCTTATCCTATCAGAAGCCTACAAGAAGCGATTGCGCTTGCCCCCGATGTGGCACTTTTTTCGGCAGGTGGCAGTGTTTCTTTGGAATACGCGCCCCAATTTGCCGCCGTCGGTACTACGGTTATCGATAATTCGTCGGCTTGGCGCATGCATCAGGCACACAAATTAGTCGTTCCCGAAGTGAATGGCGATGTCCTAACGGCAGCGGATAAAATCATTGCCAATCCCAACTGCTCGACAATCCAGATGGTAGTGGCACTCAAACCTTTGCACGACGCTTTCAAGATAAAACGTATCGTCGTTTCTACTTACCAATCCGTTACAGGCACAGGAAAAGAGGCAGTAGAGCAGCTTATGGCAGAGCGCAAAGGCGAAAATGACGTGAAGCGCGTCTATCCGCACCCGATTGACCTAAATGTGTTGCCGCATATTGATGTCTTTTTAGACAACGGCTACACCAAAGAGGAGATGAAGATGGTCAATGAAACCAAAAAAATCCTCAACGACTACACGCTCGGCGTTACCGCTACTACGGTGCGTATCCCCGTCATGGGCGGACATTCCGAAGCCGTCAATGTAGAATTTGAGCGCGATTTTGACCTTCAAGCGGTGCGCCAGATTTTAGAAAATGCAAAAGGCGTAGTGGTGCAAGATGATGTCAAAAACAACCTCTATCCCATGCCTTTGCTTTCCCACCAAAAAGATGAGGTCTTTGTGGGCAGAATCCGACGCGACGAAAGTCAGCCGCATACCCTCAACCTTTGGATTGTGGCAGACAACCTACGCAAGGGCGCGGCTACCAATGCCGTCCAGATTGCCGAATATCTCCTCGAAAAACAAATCTTAAAACCTTCTCATGACTAATTACAAACGCCTTTACGACCAAAGTTGGTATGAACAAGCCTTTGCCCTTTATGCCAAATGCAACAAAAACGACTTCGAAATTGCCGAACTTTTCGAGGACAGCAGCTTTATGGTCAGATACCAAGACCATTACTATCAGATTTCGCACACCCTCGACTTATATAGCGAAGTCGTAGAAATTTTGCAGTCTGACGCTTGGATTCTCGACCCCTATTATTGGATTTTGGCTTGCGAAAGTGTAGCCATCGAGCAGCCTGCCTTTCAAAATGCCCTACTCAAAAAGGTAAGCGGCGAGGAAAAGAAAATCTTACAAGAGGTGCAAAAGCGAATCCCTGCCCTTCTCAAAGAAGCCAAAGAAAATGCAGAGCCGCCGCAGGGGTATGTATGGTTCGATATCTATGAAAGTTCGCCCGAAGGCTTGTACCAAAAGGCGGTGGATTTGGTCTTGGAGCAGACAAAAGACAAAAAAGTTCTTTTTGAAACGCTTTTTCAATTGATGTGTGAAGAAGGCGTAGAAGCCTTTGCGCACGAGGTAGAAAAACCCGTCTTCGAGCAGGTGCAAATCAAAGACCTGCGCTCTAAAAAGGACGAAATTTTTTACATCTTTTCGCTTTCACCCGAAATTTGGGAGGACGAAGACTAAAATCAACGCCATAGGCGAAGCCTTTGCTGCCTATGGCTTGCCCATCTATTCCAACTTATTCTCACTAATAAATGCAAGAACAAAACTACTTCTTGAAGCAAGTCCCCGAAAGAACGGTAAAGCCCCGCAGTCAGGGCTATACAATGGTCATGGATAAGGGTTTGAGTATCCGTGAAGTCGAGGATATGATAAGTGTAGCAGGCGACCATATCGACATCGTCAAACTCGGCTGGGCTACTTCTTATGTTACCAAAAATCTCAAAGAAAAATTAGCCGTCTATAAAGCGGCAGGAATCCCTACTTATTTCGGCGGAACGCTTTTCGAAGCCTTTTTGGTGCGCGACCAAATCGAGGACTACCGTAGGGTTTTGGATAAGTACCAAATGGAATTTGCCGAAGTTTCCGATGGCTCTATCGAATTGCCTCACGACGAAAAGTGCAAATATATTTCACTTTTAGCCCAACAAGTTACGGTACTTTCCGAAGTAGGCTCGAAAGATGCCGAAAAAATCATTCCCCCCTATCAATGGATTCAGCTCATGCAAGCCGAATTAGAGGCAGGCGCGTGGAAAGTTATCGGCGAAGCAAGAGAAGGCGGAAATGTGGGTCTTTTTCGCTCCACAGGGGAGGTGCGTTCAGGTTTGGTGCAGGAAATTCTCACCAAAATCCCCGCTGAAAAAATTATTTGGGAAGCTCCCCAAAAATCGCAGCAGGTATTTTTCATCAAATTAGTAGGGGCAAATGTCAATTTGGGCAACATTCCTCCCAATGAGGTCATTCCCCTCGAAACCATTCGGCTGGGATTGCGCGGTGATACGTTCCACTTCTTTTTAGATAAGTAAAAAATTGATACGATTAAGTTCAGACCCCTCCCCTTCTAAACAGTAATGTTAAGTTCTGTGAAAATTCTTGTTTCTTCAAATTAGAAACGAAATGAAATTTGAACTTAAACCCTAAGGGTCTTCAAGACCCTTAGGGTTTGGGGCATAGGACAAGTCAATGCCTTGTCCCTACATTTGACTCTGATTTTTAGAACTTAACACCGCTACCCTTCTAAGGGAGGGGTTTGGCTTAGTTTAAAATCTTACCCTATTTTTATATTCTATGCAAAAATTTCCCTTCCAAAGCCAAACAATTCCCGAATTTTTACAAGATTGCGCCCAAGAGAGCCAAAAATCCTATCAAAATTTTAAGCAAATCTTAGAAGCCCTTATCGCGCCCACTACCCAAAAGCAAGCACGCATTTTTTTACAAGATTTGTATCAATATCTCAAAAAAGAAGAAGGCGGTCTTGCTTCTGAAAGGCAGTTAGCACATTATCATTTTTCTTTTGTAGAAATTCAAGTATTAAAAGATACGCTTATTTTACTACAATTTCCGAGCATTTTCGCGCCCGAAGATTGGTCTTTTACTTTCTATGAAGGACTTTCGCGCTACGCACTGCCCGATTTTAAGGACAAAAAAATTACCGAGTTGGGTAGTGGAAACGGCTGGATTTCTATTGCCTTAGCAAAAGAGTATCAACCTGCTCAAATATTTGGTTTAGATATAAATCCAAGAGCAAAAGTATGTGCTACCCTCAATCTCTACCTACAAGCCCTCGACGGGCAAGGAAATTTAATCGTAGAAGCCGACGGAAAATCGCTTTTAGACCGCGTACAATTTGAAACTTCCGACCTTCTTTCGCACCTTTTAGAAACACAAGCCCAAAATCCGAAAACAGAGAAACTCGACGTTATCTTGGGTTGTATTCCGCAGGTTTTAAATCCCGACCAAGAGGTAATTAGCAATATCATTCCCGAAAATGCTACTGATGATTATTTATATTCACTAAGTAACTATTGTGGAAAACAAGGCTATGTAGAAGACCAATTTGGCTTAGGACTTATTGCACGCACCTTAGAACAGGCACTCGATTTGCTCAAACCCAACGGAAAAATTATCCTCAACATGGGCGGACGACCCAGCGAAACCGTCTTAGATAGGCTCTTTCAAAGGCGCGGTTTTAGAATCAAAAAAGTATGGCAACGCAAAATTATACAAGCCGCCGATACAGATATTCAGCCTTTGGTTGAAATAGAAAAATATTCGCCGCACCGTTTTGAGTTTTTTATAGGAAAAAATAGTACCGAAGCCATTTCTGCCACTACCGCACAAGCCTATTTAGCGCAGGGGGGCGAGATAGCCCATTCGCTGACGGTGTATGAAAACCGTTTGCGCGAACCCTATAAGATTCATAAAATCTTTCAACTTTTAAAAGAAGATGCCTATCAGCAGGCAAAGTCTGCCTTAGATTTGCACTTCGAGCGCGAGGAAGTAGCAGACGAAAAAATCAATTTTTTAGCGACTCTTTCGGAAACTTTACAAAAAAATAGTTTTTTCCCTTATGAAAAAACAGAAGGTACAGATAATTTACGCAACTATTTTGCAGACTATTTGAAAAGTTATTTTTATGTACCTTTTTCTAAAAAAAATATCCTAATCGCACCCGAAGCGGCGGCTCTTTTGCGCAATCTCATGCAGGTGTATCAGCCTAAAACGGTAGTGGCGACACGCAATTTTTCAAAAATATTTAAAAATTATAGCCAAAAAGAAAAAAACGATTTTTATACTTACTTAGAATCACCTTCACAAGCGCATCTGGCGCATGAACTCATTTCAAGGCTTGCGCCGCAGATGGCATTTCTACAACTGTCTGATTTTCAGTACAATACCCCTGATGCTTTTGTTAGGTTGGTAGAAATTTGCGAAAAAGTAGGAACGCGCCTTTTTATCGATATTTCGCACATCTTTGAACTAAGTAGCACGCCCAAAACCAACGGCATCTTTCAGTATCTGGTGCAGGAAAAACTGCCTGCCCATGTAGGGATTCTTTGTGGTTTTGAAAACAATTTAGTATATGAAGATTTGCAATTAGGGATTTTGCTTTCCGAGAACGAAACCTTACATGACCTTTTGGCAAAGGCTGCCGAATTTACTTATAGCCGCACGCCCATTCTGACGCAGGAATATTACACGACTTTGCTTTATGATTTGCTTCGTTTTCAGATGTTGAAGGTACGCAGCGATTGGGGAAAAGAAAGGAGTTTAGTTCTTGAAAATGAGGACTTTCATCAGCGATTTGTAATGCCCAAAGTAGAGGTTTTGGAGGCTTTTCAGCACCCCTGCTTAGAAGCCCTAACTTTGCCACTTGAAGCGCAAAGTATTCGTTTGGATTATGGTGAAAATGAATTGCCTTCGCCAAAAGCCCTAAAAGCAGCACTTTTCGAGTCTTTTGTACGCCAAAATATTACAGAGGCAGAATCCGACTTAGAAAAAGATATTAAACTATTTTTAGAAAAAAGATTTGGTGTTTTGGCAGAAAAAAATGCCACACTTTATTATGCAGGTGGGGTCGCGCCTATCTTTTCTGAAATAGCACAGAAGGCAGCTTGGGCGGGCGAAACGCTTATTTTTCCACAGGGCGCGTATGGCTATTTTTATGCAACGGCGCAATTTTATCAGGCAAAAATTCAAGAACTTCCTACTTCTGCTACAAATCAGTTTAAAATTAATGCTTATGATTTGGCAGAAGTTTTAGAAAAAAACCACAAAGAAGGTAAAAAATCTTGTCTATTTCTTAATGCGCCTATCGTCAATCCTACGGGTGCGATTTATTCGCCACAGGAAATTAACGAAATTTTGGCTGCCTGCGAAAGGTACGCTTGTAAGGTGGTCTTAGACACTGTTTTTTCTGGTTTGGAGCATAATAACGTTTATACTACTTATCAATTAGAAAAATATTTTGCCAAACCTTTGGAATTGCTCCTGATTGGCGGACTTTCAAAAGAAATGGCGGCGGGCGGTTTGCGTTTTGGCTTTGTGTATTTTAGAAATCCTACTTTATTAGAAAAAATTGACAAACAAGTTTTAAATCAGCCACATTACACCATTCGTTTTGCCTGCAAACAAATTTATCAAGCCCTTATTGACAAAGATTCTTATTTATTTAAGGAACTAAAAACACAACAAGATACCTTGCAAGTGCGTGCCAAAAGGCTGGGTGAGGTCTTGGAAGAAACAGGTTGGGAGGTAGTCAAACCAATGGGAGGGCTTTTTATGGTGGCAAAGCCGAGTTTTTATTTAGGCAAAAAATTGAGCCTGACTTGGCTTCAAAAAATAGCTCAAAAGGAAGAAAAAGGCGATAAAAATCCTAAAAAGATTGAAAAGTTTTACATTTTAGATAGCCATAATATTTCAGAAGCTATTTTTTATAGCACAGGATTGCTGCTCAATAACGCCCAATGGACAGGAATCCCGCTTCATTGTCGCTTTGTTTTGAGTGTAGAAGAGGCTACTTTCGAGGCTGCCTTGCTTGCCTTAGAGGATTTCTATGCAAAAGTACGCGCTTGCTGTCAGCTCTAAGCGGTTATTTTTTCAAAAAAATGCCGTATCTGACAAAAAAAGTTGCTAAAAATTTGGCTTTTATCTCAAAAAAGCCTATCTTGTCCTTGAATCTAAAATTTATTTTTTTACCTCAAATCCATATAGCTCATGTCATTTTGGGATAAAGTTCGAAACCAACTCGTCGATGTCATCGAGTGGTTAGATGGAAGCAAAGACACTATCGTCTATCGCTTCCAACGTGGCGACAACGAAATTAAGTACGGCGCACAGCTCACCGTCCGCGAAAGTCAGGTGGCGGTATTTGTCAATGAAGGGCAGTTGGCAGACGTTTTTCAGCCCGGACGTTATGAATTGGTTACGAATAATATGCCCATTCTAACGACGCTCAAAAGTTGGAAACATGGTTTTAATAGCCCCTTTAAAGCGGAGGTCTATTTTATCAATACGCGCGTTTTTTATGAAAACAAGTGGGGTACGCCTAATCCGATTCGCGTGCGCGACCCCGAATTGGGTTCGATGGGCGTAGAAATTCGTGCCTTCGGTAGTTATTCCTATAAAATTGTAGATGCGCCGCGCTTTCTCTTTGATGTAGTGGGTACGGAAGGGCATTTTACTACCGAAGAAATCAACGGCAAATTGCGCCGTCTGGTTATCAAGCAATTTACGGACGCTTTGGGTGAGAGCAAGATTCCATTTTTAGACTTGGCGGCAAACTACGCCGACCTTTCGGATATGGTCAAGAAGCGTCTTTTGCTCGATTTCGATAAATATGGCGTAGAAATTACGGATTTTGTAGTAGAAAATATTTCGCTGCCCGACCATGTACAGAAGATTTTGGATAAGCGCAACGAAATGGAAATCATGGGGCGTGGTATGGAAGGCAACTTCAATAATTACAACCAATTCCAGATGACCAACGCCATGAGCGAAGCCATGAAAAATACAGGTGCAGGGGGCGGCGCAGGAGGCGGATTGGCAAGCGATGCCATGAATATGAGCATGGGTTTTGCTATGGCAAACCAATTTGTGCAGCAACAGCAGCAAATGAACCAAAACATGGGAGGCAACTTCCAACAAGGGCAACAGGGCGGACATCACGCACCGCCGCCGCCTGTGGCAGCCTTTCATGTCTATCTCAATGGGCAGCAGATGGGTCCTTACGACATGAACATCTTGCGCCAAATGGTGCAAAGTGGGCAGCTCAATGGGCAAACAATGGTATGGAAAGCAGGCATGGCAGGCTGGTTAGCAGCCGCACAAGTGCCTGATTTACAGCCGCTTTTTGCTTCTATGGCACCACCTCCACCTCCGCCGCCGCCTATGTAGTCTTTTAGAAACAAAATCGTCTTTTTATTTTATAGAAACCTTCAAAGTCTAACCTTTGAAGGTTTGCCTTTTCACCCCCACCTAAAAGCGTCGTTCCCCAGTATGTCTATCCTTATGCCTATTTTGCGTATGTTTATTGCACCTTTTTTTTCTAAAAAATATCGCTTTCGTTATTTTACAATTTTTGTGCTAATAGGAACTATTTTTGGATTGACAGCCTGCTTGCAGGAAAGCGAAGACGAGCTTTTAGAACGTTCTCTGGTAAAAATTTACGACTCTGTCAATCAAACGCGCTATTTTACAGGCACAGACCTGATGGCAACCCAAGATGGTTATATCCTTATCGGACGCTATAAAGATGTAGCCGTAGAAGAATTTGCTTTACTTTATATCCTAAAAGTTGATAGAGAAGGCAAATTTGTATGGGAAAAAACCTATCCCGCTTATTATTTAGCTCGCAGTATTCACCCCGTCGAGGGCGGTTTTGCCATTTTTGCTTCCGACTACAAAGAGGATATTCCCTTTTTTCTAAAATTTGATGCAGAGGGAAATCTTATCGAAAACAAACCCTTAGATGTGCCAGAACGCTTGATGCTTTGGGCTGAAAAATCAGAATACGACGATAGTTATTTGATATTAACTTCAAATTTTAGAATTATAGATGAACAAACTTCGCGCCTGATAAAGGTAAGCAGCACAGGTGATGTGGTTTGGCAGAGGGAATTTCAAGCCGATAAAAATGTGTTTAACAACCGTTTTTTTTCTACTCGAAACGCACCTTTTTTTGCCAAAAGTTTGCCCAATCAGCAGGGTATTTATTTCCAAATTCCCCACTGTTTGGCGTTTTCTACTGCCCAAGCCGACCTAAATGGTGAGCAAGCAAAACCTTTTTTAAAAGGAGAGTTGAATTTTTCTGTGGTCAATGCGGCTATTTTCTACGAAAATGACTACATTGTGGCAGGCTTCGACCCAGAGGAAAATTTGTTGCATCTCTTTACACGCCTCAACCTGCGTCAGCGTTTGCAGGATAGTGTTCAAATTACACTATTTGATGATTGTCAAAGCTATACGGGCAGAAATGAAAATTTATTATATAATTATTTTAATGCTGCTGATGCCGACCTGCGTGGCATCATTCTTCCAGACATAGACACGACGCGCCCTTTGGTGATGCGCCTTTGGAACAACCAAATTTTGATAGGCGCAACTACAAAAGCAGGGCAGGTAGTAGTCTTGCTTTACGACCCCAAAAAGAGCGTTAGTAATGCCTTTAGCTCGCTGTATTTTGGTGAAAATTATCCTTATTCTTTGTCTAATTTTAGGATTGAGGGTGAAGATTTGCTCATTATTGGCACGACGCAATTAGTAGGCGAGGTGCCGCGCTTGTTCTTTATCCGTAC
Organism: Hugenholtzia roseola DSM 9546; assembly: GCF_000422585.1. Classification (NCBI taxonomy): domain Bacteria; kingdom Pseudomonadati; phylum Bacteroidota; class Cytophagia; order Cytophagales; family Bernardetiaceae; genus Hugenholtzia; species Hugenholtzia roseola. The sequence continues at coordinate 13,764 of NZ_KE383890.1, read as the reverse complement.
TCCATTAAGCCGTTTCAAATAAGATTTGAAAATCGCACAAAAAAAATAACTTATATAGACCCAAATAGGGACTTTGTATAAAAAAAGAAATAAGAAAAAGCCATTTCAGACAAAAACGGCTTTGATTTTGCGGCGTAAAAATTGGGGTTTCCGAAAAAATGACCTACCTTTGTATAGGTTTGTAATAACCCCAAACGAAAAAGAGTTCAAAATATCAATTCTATCCTAATAAATAAACTACTTCAATAATGCAAGCAAATACTCTTGTTTTACCTCATTCTTTTCAAAAGAAAAAAGGGAATGGGACAAAATCTTTCCCTACGCCTCCTTTCCTTTTCCTACTTTCGCTCCTCTTGTTGTTTTCTTCGTCCCTTTCGGCAGGTGTGCCGCCAAAGATGAGCAAAGAAACGTACAAAGATTTGAAGGGCAGAGCAAAAAAGGGCAGCCATTTGGCTATGTATCAGATAGCAAAAGCATGGCAGGGCGATATGTTTAGCAGTGAAGAGCAAAAAAGTTATAAAGATGCTTTAAAATGGTATCAAATGGCTTTGGGTAGTAAGACCGAAAAAGTCAAGAAAGATACCCAAAAAGGACTTTTTGAAATGTATTTTTTAGGAGATGATAAAAAAGTAGAACGAAATAAGTCCTTATCAGAACAATATTTGAATAACTATCTTAACCAAAATCCTAAAACGATTGCGCTGCCTTATAGAAAAACGATTGACTTACAAAACATTTTTGCCCTCGAAACCGAAGCGGCGAATAGCCAACAAGCGGATATTTTATTAGAATATGCTCGTTTTTTGTTAGAATTTGAAATTAGTTATCAAAAGGGAGTTGCTTTTTTAGACAAAGCGCAGAAGATGGGCAGTCCCGACGCAGCCTATTACAAGGAACAATGGACTTGGATACGAAGCAATCGCGCTAAATTTACCGATACCATTCCGATTATGTACCAGTTGGAAAATCATTTGCTGCCTATGGCTGAAAAATATGCCAAACAAGGCAGTCCTTTGGCGAAATTGGAAACGGCGTGGCTCAAAAAGAAGCAAAATCAGTTGAGTCAATCGGAAGCGGAAATGCTCCTTCAAGATTTTTTAAGCCCAAATGCCACAGATTTGGGGCTAAAAATTGCGGCTGCCGAATTGATGGCGGATTTATTGCCTACCAAAAAGAAAATTAGTTTGATAAGAGAAATTGTAGCAATAGAAGTCAAGGATTCGCTCTCTGAAAATAGAAAGGAGAAAATGTCGCAGATATTGGAAACTTTTGAAGAGCAGATTAAAACCTTGAAAGGCGTGTCTTTTTTGGCAGAAAATGATGCAGATTTTTCCGCGCTGCCGCTTCGTGCCGAGGATTTCGAGCAAGCCTATCAAGGAAACATCAAGCCATTGGTTTTGCTTTATCAGTCTTTGAATCAGAAAGACACCAAACAGTTTTTTGGCGATAGCAACGTAAATGCCTATAATCAGGTGATTTTAAGGCGTGTGGATAAGGTCTTTGAAAAGGCAAATACGGCAGATAAGGTATATGCTTTCAAAGAAGCAATAGAAAAAGAACCTTTTTTAAAACCAATCGCGCCTCCTTATTTAGATAGTCTTATTACACAAAAGCTATTGGCAATGGGTAAAAAGATTGAAGATTTGGCTTTTGACAAAGAAAAATCAATTTTAGCCCAAACCACTTTTAAAAGTTTGCAAGATGGTAAGAAAATGGCAACAATGGTGCAGAATAGAAAAGACCTCACGCCCTTCCACAAGCAGCGATTGGTGGCGGAAATCAAGAAAAAGGCGGTCAAAGACATTTATGGCGAATCGCCTACGGTGCGCCAAATCGAGCAGATGAAAAATTCGCTTTTAGCCGATTCTTGGCTTTCGGGCGAGGCAATGAATATCTTTTTAGACTACAAGGCAAATAGCGATAATTGGTTTTCGGGGTCGGTGAATCTGCCGCGCAAGGGAGTCGATTATGGTTATGAAGTAAAACGATTAAGTGAAAAAGAATTTGCCTTAGAAGTGCTTTCAGTACGAAACAATCAATCTAATTTGGCATACAAAACCATTATCGAGTTGCAGGAAAATCTGACCGAAAATGGGGAGAAAAACTATTTGGTTAAGATTGTGGGGGCATATTACAAAACTTATGGCTTTGCGCAAAGCAAAACGGACTATTTTCAGGTTACTTGTAGGAGCAAATCGCCTACTATGGAAAATGCGACTTGTGTGGGCAATCTGCTGCGCTACCAAGACCGAAATCATGGCTTTTCTGAAAATGATTTGAAAAAGCAAGAAAATTATTTAAACCTTTCCCATAAAGACGCGATTCGAAGTGCGGTGCGTTACTTTCTGATTGAGTACAATGGGGCTTTGGGTATTAAATAGGCTTTTGGGGCAAGTTGTGTCGCGCTTTTAGGTGGCACAACCTGCTCAAAATCAAGTGCTTGACCATACATAAAGGCAAGCCCGACAAGGCATTTTAGGTAGTTTTGCTCTGAAAAAATCTTTTTAGCAATTTTAATGCAATTTATATGAAAGTTATCGAGCATCTGGAAGCAAACAAAGGCAAGACGCTCTTTTCCTTCGAGCTGATTCCGCCGCTAAAAGGTGAAAGTATTAAATCAATTTTTGATGCCATAGACCCACTGATGGAGTTCAAGCCGCCTTTTATAGATGTTACTTACCACAGGGAGGAGTACGTCTATAAATTGCGCGAAAACGGCTTTTTGGAGCGAAAAGTTACACGCAAAAGACCCGGTACGGTAGGCATTTGTGCCGCTATCATGAACCGCTACCATGTAGATGCTGTGCCGCACATCATTTGTGGGGGCTTTACAAAGGAGGAAACGGAAAACGCGCTGATAGACCTACACTTTTTGGGGGTAGAAAATGTCTTGGCTTTACGTGGAGATGCTGTCAAATCGGAGGGAGCTTTTGTGCCTGAAAAAGAGGGACATAGCCATGCGATAAATCTGATTCATCAATTAGTGGATATGAATAAAGGCAATTTTTTAGATGATGAATTAGCCGTTTCAGAGCCTACAAATTTTTGTATCGGCATAGCAGGCTACCCTGAAAAGCATTTTGAGTCGCCTAATTTACTTTCTGACCTGCGTTATTTAAAGCAGAAAGTAGAAGCAGGAGCGGAATATATTGTTACACAAATGTTTTTTGATAATCAAAAATATTTTGAATTTGTTGAAACGTGTAGGAAGATGGACATTCATGTGCCTATCATTCCGGGTTTAAAACCTATTACAACTAAAAATCATTTGAATATTCTGCCGCGTATTTTTCATATAGATTTGCCCCAAGATTTGGTCGAGGCGGTAGAAGGGTGCAAAAATAATCAGGATATTGTGCAGGTGGGCGTAGATTGGGCTATTCAGCAATCGAAGGAGCTAATGGCGTATGGCGTGCCTTGTTTGCATTTTTATACAATGGGCAAGTCGGGGGCTACGCAAAAAATTGCGGCGGCTTTGTTTTGATTTTATACGAAAATCCTATCAATTTTTTAAAGTTTAATTTTGTAAGATTGATAGGATTTTTTCTAAATGTCTATAAAAAGGTTAAAACTTGTCCAATAGCTATGTCTTGTATTGTTATTAAAAAAAGAGCTAACTCTATAATCTAAGCCTACTTCTATCTTGAAATTATTGCTTATATCATAACCGAGCAAAGGAATAAGTCTTATTTCAAGATTGTATTCATTTTCTTGTAGGCTATTTACATATTCATTGTTTAATTTCAAATAAAATTCCGTTGGGTCTACCGATTCGCCATTTAAAGGAATTTCTGATGTGATTCTGTATCTAATTCTGTATTCTGGTTTTTCCACTTCCGAAAAAGTTTGGTCGCTTGAAAGGCGATGCGCCAAACGCCAGCCCGATAGCTTCTGTACCAAGACATATTGTTGTATAAATCTATGCGAAAATAAACCATCTTCCAAACGTACTAAGTAGCCCCCTGCTATTCGCGAGTTTAAGCCCACTTTTTTGGCGGCTATCATCGATAAATCGGTGAGTACATAGTTGTATTTTTTATCAATTTCGCCCTCGCTGCTACCCCTTTGTAGCCGCTGCCTTGATTCCAATTTGGCGTTTAAAGACCAACCGTTTCCTAACTTTTTGTTTAGGTTGAGGGCAGGCAGAAGACCAACCTGATAGTTGGCTTGCGAAAATGCTGCATATTGCAATAGTAGAAATATGGAAGTAAGAACAAATTTTTTCATCTTAGTATTCGAGGTGGCTGCTATTTTTAAATATTATTTTAGATTTGTTTAGAAAATTTCCTTTTTCATCAAATAAATACTCAAACAAACTAATCTCTTTTTGAGATTTGCATTTGACCACAATTTCATATTTGGTAGTTAAATTTGAGGAAAAATTGTCAGATTTAGTTTGAAAAAGAGAGAATAAATCTTGTGTTTTTCCGCTAAACTGTTGTTGTGCTTTGATGATTTTGTGTGCCGCACAGTCAGTTTCTATTTGTTCGAGAATGGCTTTTGATACAGCTGTTTCTACTTTTGCCCAAGCTATTTCAATTTCTATGTCTTCAATTTGCCCCAATGTATCAAATTCGATACTATAATTTTTTTCTTGGTGCTTAAATTTTGCCTCTATGCTATTTTGGGTCAATCCCTCTTCTTTGTACCATTTTATTTTGGTTTGAAGGGGTAGCGAATCTACAAATTGTAGAGCCAGCGAAGGTACATCTTTTTCCTTTATCCGACTTTCTTTCTCGAATTTATCCTGTGCAGATAGCGGATTTGAATAGGAAAGAGTTATCAATAATACCAAAAAAAGAAATTTATACATAAGCATTTCTAAGGATATAAACAAATTGAAAAAAGAAACTTCTGTTTGTCTTTGCAAAGATACAACGCCTATTGAAACTCACAAAGAGGCGTTTGGTTTTTAACAAAAATAAACAAGGGTAGCCCAATAAAAGGAGAATGAGACAGAAAGGGCGACTTTGAAGACTTGCCTGCAAAACGCCCAAATTTTACCCAAATTTTACCTACCTTTTACCTATCTTTTGTGTATCTTTACAGTCCTCAAAAGGCAGAGATGCGCTTGGGGCTTATCTTTTTTCACCATTCAAAAGCCTATAACGTTCTACCAACGGCATAGCTTTATCTAAAATCCATCTGAAAAATGAGTGTATTCACGCTTGCCCGTCCTAATGTCAATAGTCTAATTCGTGCGCTACTGCAAGAGCGCATTTTGGTCTTAGATGGGGCTATGGGGACGATGATTCAACGCCACACGCTCACCGAAGCCGATTTTCGCGGTGAGCGTTTCCAAAATTGGCAACACGACCTCAAAGGCAATAACGACCTACTTTCTATTACTCAACCCGAAATTATTAAAGAAATTCATAGAAAATATTTCTTAGCGGGTTCGGATATTATCGAAACCAATACTTTCAGCAGCACCTCGATTGCGATGGCAGACTATGGCATGGAAGCTCTCGCCTACGAACTCAACTATGAATCGGCGCGGATAGCCAAAGAAGTAGCGCAGGAATTTGGCGGACTTGAAGCCGAAAAAAAGCCCCGCTTCGTTGCAGGGGCAATGGGTCCTACCAATCGTACCGCTTCTATTTCGCCTGATGTCAATAATCCCGCCTTTCGCGCTATTTCCTTTGACGAACTTGTGGCGGCTTATTACGAACAGGTGAGCGGCTTGGTGGAAGGGGGCGTAGATTTGATTTTGATAGAAACCGTCTTTGATACGCTCAACTGCAAGGCTGCCATTTTTGCGGTAGAAAAATATTTTGACGACAAAAATACGCCTGCCGAATTGCGCCTGCCCGTCATGATTTCAGGCACGATTACAGATGCAAGCGGCAGGACGCTTTCGGGGCAAACCGTAGAGGCTTTTTACAATTCCATTTCGCACGCCAATATCCTTTCTGTGGGTCTGAATTGTGCCTTGGGTGCAGCCCTGATGAAGCCCTATATGAAAGAATTAGCGCGGATTGCGACTTGTTACCTTTCCTGTTATCCCAACGCAGGTTTGCCCAATGAATTTGGGCAGTATGATGAAAAGGCAGCGCAGACGGCGCGTCTTTTGGAAGATTTTGCTGCCGAAGGCTTGTTTAATATCGTTGGGGGCTGCTGTGGCACTACGCCCGACCACATCGAAGCCCTTGCGCAAACAGTGGCTAAGTTTCCGCCCCGCCCTTTGCCCAAAATCAAATCCGCCCTTCGATTAGCGGGTTTGGAGGCAGTTACGATAGATAAAAATACAAACTTTGTCAATGTAGGTGAGCGCACCAATGTTACAGGTTCGCGCATGTTTGCCCGATTGATTAAAGAGGAAAAGTATCAAGAAGCCTTAGATGTGGCGCGTCAGCAGGTAGAGGGCGGAGCGCAGGTCTTGGACATCAATATGGACGAAGGCATGCTCGATTCCAAAGCGGCGATGGTACATTTTCTAAATCTTTTAGCTTCCGAACCCGATATTTCCCGTCTGCCCATTATGATAGATTCCTCGAAGTGGGACATCATCGAGGCAGGGCTTAAATGCGTGCAGGGGAAAGGCATTGTCAATTCTATTTCTTTGAAAGAAGGAGAAGCAATTTTTATCCAACAGGCAAAATTAGTGCGCCGTTATGGGGCTGCCGTCATTGTCATGGCTTTTGACGAAAAGGGACAAGCTGATACTTTCGAGCGGAAAATAGAAATTTGCAAGCGCAGTTATGATATTTGGGTGCATCAGTTGGGTTTTCCTGCCCAAGATTTGATTTTCGACCCCAATATTTTTGCTATCGCCACAGGGATAGAAGAACACAACAATTACGCCGTAGATTTTATCAATGCTACCCGTTGGATAAAACAAAACCTGCCAGAGGCGCGTGTTAGCGGTGGTGTGAGCAATGTTTCTTTTTCGTTTCGTGGCAATGATGTGGTGCGCGAAGCCATACACGCCGTTTTTCTCTACCATGCAATCAAGGCAGGCATGGACATGGGGATTGTCAATGCAGGCATGCTCGAAGTCTATGAAAATGTAGATAAAGAATTGCTACAATTTGTAGAAGATGCTGTTTTGAATCGCCACTCCGAAGCCACAGAACGCTTAGTAGAGGCTGCCGAAAAATACAGAGGGGAAGGTAAAAAACGCATCAAAGACGAATCTTGGCGCGAAAATTCCGTAGAAAAACGCCTTCAATACGCCTTAGTCAATGGCATTACAGACTACATCGAGCAGGATACGGAAGAAATGCGACAAAAGGTAGCGCACCCCTTACACGTCATCGAGGGCGCACTCATGGACGGCATGAACGTCGTGGGTGATTTGTTTGGAGAAGGCAAAATGTTTTTGCCGCAGGTCGTCAAATCGGCGCGTGTTATGAAGCAAGCCGTCGCCTACTTAGTTCCTTTTTTGGAGGCAGAGAAGCAAAAACTTTTAGATAGTGGGCAGGAAATTAAAAAGAACGGCAAAATTCTTTTAGCCACTGTCAAAGGAGATGTTCACGATATTGGTAAAAATATCGTCGGCGTGGTGTTGGCTTGTAATAATTACGAGGTAGTAGATTTGGGGGTAATGGTGCCTGCCGATAAGATTTTGCAAAAAGCCATAGAAGAGGGCGTAGATGTTATCGGTTTGAGCGGACTCATAACGCCTTCCCTCGATGAGATGGTCTATGTGGCACAGCAGATGGAAAAGTTGGGTTTGAAATTGCCCCTACTTATCGGTGGCGCAACGACTTCGCGGATTCATACAGCAGTTAAGATTGCGCCTGCCTATTCGGGTTCGGTTGTGCATGTGGTAGATGCTTCGAAGGCAGTGCCTGTGATGTCGAACCTTTTGAGTGATGACAATAAAGACGATTTTTCACAAAAAATAAAACAAGAATATCAAGAATTGGCGCATGACCATGCCCAAAGGCAAGCCAAAATTAGCTATGTTTCCATAGCCGAAGCGCGTGCAAAAAAGTTAGCGATTGATTGGAAAGAGCCTGAAAATCAACAACTTAAAGAGCCTTCTTTTATCGGAAACCGTTATTTTCTAAAATACGATTTAGCCGAAATTGCCGCTTATATAGATTGGTCGCCTTTCTTTATGACTTGGGGACTGACGGGAGCGTATCCCAAAATTTTCAATCACAAGCAGCATGGCACAGAGGCGTTGCGCCTTTTTGAAGATGCCCAAAAGATGCTCGAAAAAATCATCACGCACCGTTGGCTTACCGCCAATGCCGCACTTGGTTTTTATCCTGCCAATAGCGTAGGCGACGACGACATAGAAATTTATACCGACGGCACACGCCAAACCGTCTTAGCGCGTTTTTGCAATTTGCGTCAGCAGCAACAAAAAGAAGACGCGCCTTATCTTTGTTTGTCTGATTTTATTGCACCCAAAGAAACAGGACTTGCCGACCATATTGGGCTTTTCGCTGTTACGGCAGGTATCGGAATTGAAAAAAAGTTAGAAGAATTTGCACAAAAAAATGACGATTATAGCCGCATTATGTTGCAAGCCTTAGCAGATAGGTTAGCCGAAGCCTTTGCCGAATTGATGCACAAGCGCGTCCGTACCGAACTTTGGGGCTATGCAAAGGGCGAAAATTTAGATAGCGAAGACCTTATCAAGGAGCGTTATCGCGGCATCAGACCTGCCCCCGGCTATCCTGCCAATCCCGACCATACCGAAAAAACGCTGCTTTTCGAGCTATTAAAAGCCACTGAAAAAACGGGAATTACCCTAACGGAAAGTCTGGCAATGTTGCCCACTGCCTCTGTTTCGGGGCTTTACTTTGCTCACCCTGCCGCTACTTATTTTGGCGTAGGCAAACTCTCGAAAGACCAAATCGAGGACTATGCACGCCGCAAAAAGATGCCCATAGAGGAAGTAGAAAAATGGTTAGGTAGTAACTTGAATTATTAGTTTGGCAAATCTCTAAGCCTTTTTAAAAAAGGCTTAGAGATTTTATTGTAGCGCGAAGCTCCAGCTTCGCCCGAAGCTACTTATGTATTTCAATCTCCCTTCAGACAAGGCACTGCCTTGTCCCTACATTTGCATCTGATTTTTAGAACCTAACATCAACGACACATTGCCCTCCCTTTAAAGGGAGGGTTTTAAATACAAATCATTTTTTTGCATTGATGCAAATTATCATCTATCAATTTCGTCAGTCTGACGGTTTGAGTTTTGCCAAACCTACTCACCTGGCAGTTATTAAAATTTTTTAAATCACAAAACTACCTTTCTTGGAATGTAGGCAGGTAGGCGGGTGAGGAGTTCATAGTTTAGTTGGTTACTTAATTCTCCAAAAGAAGCTACCGTAATTTCTTTGTCTTTTTGTTTGCCTATCAAAACTACTTCGTCGCCTATTTCGGCACTGTCCAATTTTTCCAAATCTATCAGCATCAAGTTCATATTCACCACGCCAATCACTGCCAACCTTTCGCCACGAATCAAGACTCTGCCCTGATTACTAAGGCTTCGGCTGTAGCCTTGTGCATAGCCCACAGGAACGATAGCAATACGCATCTGACGACTTGCCAAAAAGGACGTGCCGTAGCCTACAAATTCGCCTGCCTCCACTTCTTTGATGCTCATAATCTGACTTTTCCACGAGAGGACACGTTTGAGAGGGTCTTGGTGGGTCTTGTTGTTTTTAAAATATTGAATGAGCGTTTCTTGTGTTGGAAAAAAGCCATATTGCAGGATACCGATACGCACCAAATCCATTTGGGTTTGCGGATAGGAAATGGCAGCCGCCGAACAAGCCGTATGATAACGCTTGGGCAGTAAATAGCTTTTGCCCTGATTCTGAAAGGCGTGAATCCGCTTTTTGTAGGTGATAATTTGCTGTTTGATACGCACGTAGTTGGCGATACTTTCTGCACCTGCATAGTGCGTGCAGATGCCTTCTAATGCGAAAAAGCCGCAATATTTATCTAAAAGCGCGAAGACTTTGGGTAGCTCTTTTTCAAGCAGCCCCAGACGGTTCATGCCTGTTTCTAATTCTAAATGCAAATAGACTTTTTTATTTAATTTTTTGGCTAAAATCAATGCCATTTCCAAGCGCGAGAGGTCAAAAATATAAAGCTGGACTTTGTGCTGGATAGCCCATTCAATTTCACTGTTGGCTATCATACCCATTATCATAATGTCGGTATTTTTTTCTGCCACCTGCCAAACTTTGTATGCCTCGTCTGCCGAAAAAACGGAAAAGTGCTTAATGCCGCAGGCTTGTGCCAAAGGGACAAAGTTCTCGATGCCATGCCCATAGGCGTTGCCTTTGACGACAGAGGAAATCTCTACTTTTTCGCCTACCAACCGTCTTAAAAAGGCGTAGTTGGTAGATAAAGCCGACTGACTAAGTTCTATATAAGAAGTTTCAAACATAACATCAATATTTAACCCAAAAAATGCGGTAGTAAGCCGATAAATATATCGCTCCCCGTTTTGATAAGTGCGTCTGGAAAATCGTAATCTGCCTGATGAAGTTCCGCGCTGTGCAGTCCTGCGCCCAAACCAAACATGGCACCCTGATAACGCTGTGTAAATTGCCCAAAATCTTCCGACCAGCGAAAAGGCTCTTTTTTTTCTACACTTTCTAAACCTAATTTGGTAGCTACTTCTTGAATTGCTTTTGTACCCATATCCGAATTTTGGGTAGCCGAAAATTTTTCTATATAACTAATTTTGTACAAAAGATGGTGCTGCAAGGCTAACGCTTTGGCTTTTTCTTCTGCATGAAGGCAGAGTTGCGCCAAATCTTCATTCGAGTAGCTTCGGAAAGTGGCACAGACTTCTGCTTTTGCAGGCGATACGCCAAAGGATTTTTCCCCAAGCCGCGCATGCACGACGGTAGATAGCACAAAGTCCTGATGGGGGGTTGTTTTGTGAATCGTATATAAAAAGGTTGCCAATTCACTTAGCGCAAGCACAGGATTGATGCCGTTTTCAGGCTCACCTGCATGGGCGGTCTTGCCTTCTAAGGTGATGCAAATGCCTACCGAGGCGGTAGCAAAGATGCCCTTTCTGACCACAACCTGATGAAGTGGATAGTGCGGAAGGTTGTGTAGGGCAAAAATATAATCTATCGACAACGCTTTAAAACGCTCATCTTCAAGCACTTGTAAAGCTCCAGCTCCTATTTCTTCGGCAGGTTGAAAAAGCAAAATTACGTTTCCTGCCGTAGGTCTGTTTTCTTTGAGGTAGGCTGCCACTTCTAATAAAATTGCCATGTGTCCGTCGTGTCCGCATTTGTGCGAAACGCCCTTTGTCAGGGATTGGTGTGCAAAGTCGTTGGCTTCTTCAATCGGTAGCGCATCGAGTTCGGCGCGAAAACAGATGCTTTTTCCTGCCTTTTCGCCTTTCCAGATTGCCACTATTCCTGTGCCGCCTATGGCTGTTAGGAGTGCTGTCGGGTTGCAAAGTTTTAGCTTTTGTGCAACAAAGGCGGCGGTTTGATGTTCCTGATTGGATAGTTCGGCAAGTTGGTGGAGGGTTTGGCGAAAGGTCATGTCGGCTTGTTTTGCCCTTGCTAAATTGATGGCGCAAGGATTAGAAAGGCTACTCAAAAAAAAGTAGCAAAACAAAGGTAGGCAAAAAATACCAATAATCCTAAAAAAAACAAACCCAATCGCCTTTTTCCCACAACTGTAGCGCGAAGCTCCCGCTTCGCCCGAAGCTACTTATTTATTTCTATCTCCCTTCGGACAAGGCACTGCCTTGTCCCTACATTGAGAAATGATTTTAAAACTTAACCTCATTGCGCCACAGGGCAGGCGCAGGCGAGCATTTTTTTGTTTATTTCCACAATTTATCGGCATCTTTTGAAAGCTCTATATAAATGTATTCGCCTTTCTGATTGTAGAGTGCCAAGATGTGTAGAAAAGGAATCCCCAAGTCGTTGAGGGTGAAGTCGAGTAGGAAGTCGGGAGTTTGATGCAGCGAAAACTGCCCAATAGTTTCTTTTGGTGTTGGGGTCTGTGCTTCTAAAAATACTTGTTCGGCGGCTTCTTTGTCCCGACAAGTGGCGCAAATGGTTTCTTCTTCTTCTATTCGGAAAGTAGGGCGGTAGAGTTCTATCTTTGTACCACAACCCCGACAAGCCAAATGCGCTACAAAGGTTCTATCGCCACGAAAATCCAAAGTAAGCGGTTCGCCCTGCTTTTCTTCGAGGTAGGTAAGCAGGTGGCGCAGCGTGTCTTGATGCGAAAGTGGCGTTTCTATTAGGTCAGGATAACGCATCTGATGGGCTTGACAATCGCTATTGAGGGGCATTTCGAAGACTTCAAAGTCGTTGTTTTTGCCCTGAAAATAGAGTTGCTTGCCTGCCGAATGGGGCTGCCCACACAAAAATTTCGTCACCTCTTGCACCTGCAAGGCTGATACCAGAGCCGAGGCAATCTGTACGGTCGGGACTTTGCCCTCTGCTACTACTTTCTTTTTAAAATCGTCGCAGGAGTAGCGTTGGCGTGCTGCCTGCCACTGTTGAGGCGAAAGGCTGCATTGATAACAAGGGGCGGCAGGCGGCGTGTAGAGATTGACGCGCAAGCCCAATTCGAAAATGCCTGCATCTATCCAAGGCGTGCCGACCAGATAGCAATGTTTATTAACTGCCAGCCGCGTTTCGATGTTGTCTAAACAGCCCAAGACCATGTCCATGCGGCGATACACGCCTGTTCCAATTTCCCACACAATATCGCCATCAAAAAAAGACACTTGCGGATTGTCGGCTAAGGCAAGTTCGGCTACGCGCTCGGCAGCAACTGCCGCCTTTCGCTTGCCTTGGTCGCTTTTCCGAAAAAGTACGGTGCGGCTCAAATTTGACTTTGATATTTCATCAAAATCGGTGATAAAAAAATCAGCATAGCCCAAGAGTGCCAAGTTTTTTAGCGTTTCGTTGCCAATCGCACCTGCACCCACTATCATCAGACGCGCCGACTGGATTTTGTCTTGATTCCACCAATCCATGCGCGTCTGTCTATCGAAAAAGCTGCTTTCAGGGTCATGGGTTTGGTGCAAATGAAAGCGAGAGGATAATTCAGACATAAAAAAGGATAAAACAAGTCTTAGGCGGGCAAAGACTGTGTTTTAATGATTTTGTTTTGAAATAGTTACAAAATTAAGACAAGGCTTTTCATACAATCACAAGGCTATGCGCCATGCCATAGGTGCGCTTTCCAAGCCTTGTTTGCTATCAGAAAGCCTTAGCCAAGAAGGAGTCAATCAGGACTCTAATTCTATGAGTTTGATGTTGAGGTCGAAGGCTTCGATGTAGTCTTCGCCACATTCCATCATATCGTAGTCTTCCGACTTGTAGTACCAATTTATTAGCACTGTGCCGCGCCCTGCCTTTTCGTAGCTTTCCAAAATTTCCATCAGGTCTTGCAGGCGGCGCGAGCTGGCAGTATTGAAGTAGGTCAGTTTGATATTGACGGTTACGTTTCTGCCGTCGGTCTTTAAAAATTCGCCTATCCATTCGAAGGCGGGATTGTAAATATCCTCCGCGTGTTCGGGGTAGGATTGTCCGATAAATTCGAGTAGGTTTTTGTCGGGGTCAAAATTGAGTGTGGGCGAATAACGCTCGCCTGCCATAAAGAATTTTTCCATAGAAAATCGTCTGGTTTTGCTTCAAAGGTATCGTTTGGATATAGAAAAAGGTGCAAAGGCGGTTTCGCTTTGCCAAATAAAGGCGAATGATACGAAAAAAAATAAAGCTACGCAATAGCCAGACAAAAAAGCCGCAAATTATTTGCCCTTCAACCGTCGACGAGGCTGTTAGCCGTCGTCGAGGTTTT